>NZ_JAUBRB010000003.1:193937-246016 GCF_036701585.1 Microcoleus sp. POL10_C6
TCCACAACAAACAAATATTTTTGTGCAGGCATCTTGCCTAGTATATTTATGTCTTCACCACTGCTGAAGCGAGAGTTAGGTATTTTCGGCGCAACTCTCATGGGCCTGGGCTCAATCCTCGGTACCGGAGTATTTGTGAGTATCGGCATTGCTGCGGAAGTTGCGGGGCCGGGAGTGATTTTGGCTGTAGGTATTGCGGCTTTAGTGGCTGTTTGCAATGGCCTTAGCAGCGCTCAATTAGCGGCAAATCATCCTGTTAGCGGCGGTACTTATGAATATGGCTACAAATATCTCAATCCTTGGCTGGGTTTCACTGCCGGCTGGATGTTTCTGTTGGCGAAAACGGCTTCTGCGGCTACTGCTGCTTTAGGTTTTGCGGGGTATTTTTTAAATGCAGTTGGTGTAGCCGATCGCACTTACCTGATCCTAACAGCTTTATTCGCCCTCGCCACCCTCACTTTAATTGTATTGACGGGAATTAGGCGATCGAATATTGCCAATACTGCCATAGTCTCAGTTACACTTCTATCCTTAGCGGTGTTTGTTGCGGTCGGTTTGCCAGAGGTAAGGTGGGAAATGGCCACCGTACAGAATGATAGCTCGATCGGCTCCATCCTCCAAGCCACCGCCCTGATGTTTGTCGCTTATAGCGGTTACGCCCGCATCACCACAATGAGCGAGGAAGTGCGGGAACCGAGGGAAACCATTCCCAAAGCCATAATTTTCACTTTGGTGCTGACAATGCTGCTTTACGTCGGGGTAGCAGTAGTTGTCGCGGGCGCGGGGGGAGCCGATAAAT
Organism: Microcoleus sp. POL10_C6; assembly: GCF_036701585.1. Classification (NCBI taxonomy): domain Bacteria; kingdom Bacillati; phylum Cyanobacteriota; class Cyanophyceae; order Oscillatoriales; family Microcoleaceae; genus Microcoleus; species Microcoleus sp. POL10_C6. The sequence goes on from NZ_JAUBRB010000003.1 coordinate 194,737, forward strand.
TGTCTTTACAACCAGGCGGCACGACTGCACCCTTGGAAGTCATCGCCCGCAGTTTCCCAATTCCGGGAGTTTCTCAACTGCTAGCCGTCGGCGCCATTACCGCTATGTTGGGAGTTTTGCTGAACTTAATTTTAGGGCTGTCGCGCATCTGGCTGGCGATGGGGCGGCGCTTGGATATGCCGAGAGTCTTGGCGCGGCTGAATCCTTCGGGGACAACTCCCTACGTGGCTGTTGTGGTTGTGGAAGTTACGATCGCACTTTTAATCCTCGTCGGCGATGTCAAAACCACTTGGTCATTTAGCGCTTTTAGCGTTTTGATATATTACGCTATCACCAACCTCGCCGCGCTGCAACTTTCCCCCGCCGAAAGGCTTTATCCGCAGTGGTTGGCTTGGGTGGGTTTGGGGAATTGTCTGTTTCTGGCTTTCTGGGTGGAGAGGGAAATTTGGCTGACAGGATTGGCGCTGATTGCCGTCGGTTTAATTTGGCGGGCGATCGTCCGACTCCCGGCGAGAAACTAGAAGTGTGATAAATTGAAACAGCATCCCGCATTGTAGAGGGCCATGCCCGATCGAACTCCCTTGCTGGCGACTCAAGAATCTCTTGCATTCAGCGCCATCAGTCGCTATATAGCTCAAACCCTAATTACCATTCAGGAACAGCATCCCGAATGGATAGCTGAAAAATATAGGAAAACCCCCTGGGCTAAACCTGATTTTCAGTCAGTTTTGATTGGAAAATTGACAAAAAGTTTCACTGTAGCCAGCGATACAGATTCCCTGCTGCTGACTGCAAAAAAATACCTACAAATTCTGCTGGTTCCAGAATTCGTTAATTCACCTCAATTCAGCAAATTATTTGCCAAAATTCAGCAGCTAGCCCAATCTCAAACAGCACCCGCTAAATCACAAAACTCAGTTTCGTCCAAACCTCCCACTCCCACTACCAATCAAACAAATTCACTTCCTCTCGGCATTGCTATCTTGCTGCTAGATGTCGAAAACTTGCAACTCACCATCGAAACCGAAAAATTCCTAGAGGGAATTTGCCACTATCCCATCCAAATCAAAGTCGCCTTTGCCAACTGGCGCAGCATGGGCAAAAAAGATGCCGAATTTCACCAGCGCGGCTATCAACTAATTCACGTCCCCCCCGGCAAAGACAGTGCCGACTTAAAAATGGCTACAGTCGGCGCATCGATTTTCGTACATTATCCCACAGCCAAAGAGATTTTTGTCTGTTCGTCTGATCGCGCCCTCACTCACCTCAGCAATACACTGCAAGCCCACGGACTAACCGTATTTCAAGTCCGCAAACAAATAGATAAAATCATAGTTTTAAACAGCAAAACCGGACAAGTTGAAACCCATTCCCTTGTAACCCTACCGGAAATTACACCTCTCGAAGAATTAGTTATTCAGCTCAAAGAATTAATCAAAAAAGAGCAGAAACGCACCTCAACTCAGTGGATAAAACTTTCCACTGTTTCAGCTTTATTTAGAGAAAATTACGGCTTAGTCCTCAATCAAGTTGTTGCCCATCATTTGCTCGGTACTAAGACCAGGGATATCTTTCTGAAATATCCCACCGATTTTGTCCTCCACAAACCATCAGAAACTTCTCAAACTTATGTCACTCTTTTTGAAGTGAGATTGTCGCCCCCACCGCCAATACTAAGCCAAGAAAATCTGAATAACCACCAGGCAGCCCCTGCAACTTTGACAGATATTAATTCTCTGGAAGACTTGGAAAGAGCTCTTGTCAAAATCGTTGGCGACTTAACCGACAACTCTCCTGACAATTCTGTATTTCTCTCCAATGTAGGCAGCGAATTTCACCGACAATACGGTAAACAAATTACCCAAATAATTAAAGATTTTAATCTCGGTAGGAAATTTACTAAATTTTTGCAATCCTGCGCTTCTCTCCAGCTAAAAAAAGCCGAAAAAGGCTGGCAAGTTTCCCTCAATTAATTAAAAATTAAAATATATCAACATCCCCATTACTAGCAACTTGAGTTATCATACAATCTGGACGTAAAGAAATGTAAAGGGATATGCACGACAAAGTTGTGGTTGTGGTGGGTGCGACTGGCGGCATCGGTTCAGCAGTGGCCCGGAAACTTGCTGATGCGGGTGCGAGGCTAGTGCTCGCCGCCAGAGACAGCAGTAAATTAGACGCTTTAGCTAGCGAAATTTCGGCAACAGAGGTACTGTGCGTGCCCACAGATATCACCGATTTGCCACAAGTCGAGACGTTGATGCAGACAACTCTGGAACATTTCGGACAAATTGATGCCCTCATAAACGCCGCTGGTGCCGGAATTCTCAAGCAGTGGAACAAGTTAGAACCCGCTGATTTAGATGCAATGCTTGACTTGAACTTAAAAGGCAGTTTTTACACGTCTCAAGCAGCGGCGAATGTGATGAAAGAGCGTAAATCCGGCCACATTTGCAATGTCATCGGGATTTTGGGCAAGCATTCGATGGCGATGGGAACGGCTTATTGCGCTTCAAAGTTTGGGGTAGTTGGTTTCAGCAAGTGCATGGCAGATGAGCTGCGACGCTACGGCATTAAGTTTACGCTATTCTATTTTGGCGGGGTGGATTCTCCGTTTTGGGATAATGTGAGTTTGAAGGTAGACAGGTCAAAAATGCTGAGTACCGAAACTGCCGCCAATGCGATTATGTTTGCTCTTTCGGCTGACCCGCAAGCTGTGCCGATGGAGATTAATATTCAGCCGGAAAGTCATTTGTTCTTTTAGCTATTGAGGAATGATTTGAAGGCAGAACGCAGCGGAAGCTGAAGGCAAGAAAAATTATGATATTTTTAGGTTTGAGAACTTGTACAGCACTTAATTATGTAGGGTGCACGGGCTGGCGCACCTTACCCCTATAATTCGCGCGTCAAACTATTTGTTTTTTGCGTAAGTCCTTTTGGCGAAGGCGTCGCGGCAAACCCAAGTTATCCCAGACACCGGGTGTCTTTTCTTTTAAGTGCTGACGTATTTCTGCCTTCAGAGGGAGCTAGGATATTCAATCTTTAGGTTATTATTAAGTGGGCGCCCAATAAAAAGTATGAAAAATATCCATTACTCAGTCTCTACCTTGCAATTTTGCCTTGAAAATCAGCAGATTTTCCATTTTTCAGTTTCCATTTTCAATTATTGATTATGGAGTTCGATCGCATTCAATTTTACGTTGAAAACGCTAAAGTATCCCGCGACTGGTTTGTCGGCAAGTTAGGCTTTCAATCAATAGCAGGTTATGCCAACAGCCACACTCACACTGAAGTTGTCAGCAGCGGCAATGTATGTTTTGTTTTATCTTCGCCTCTGACACCCGCTAGTCCCGCTGCTAGTTGGTTGAAGTTTCATCCTCCAGGGATTGCCGATGTGGGTTTTCGGGTAAAAAATATTGAATTAGCGGTAGCTAGAGCGGCTGCTGAAGGCGCTAAAATCCTGGAACCGATTCAAGAAGACCTAAACGCAGGAGGCTATTTTAAGCGGGCAAAAATCGCGGGCTGGGGAGATTTAAGCCATACGATCGTGGAGCGAATTGGCAGCCATTCACTGCTATCGGCTTCGGATAAGCTGCCGTTGTTTACCCGGATTGACCACGTAGTGTTAAATGTTGAATCGGGCGATTTGTCAAGTGCTGTTAGTTGGTATCAAAAAATATTAGGTTTTCAACCGCAGCAAAATTTTGACATTCAGACTGAGAAATCGGCTTTGCGGAGCCAAGTTATGGTGCACGCTGAAGGTGGGGTGCAATTCCCGATTAATGAACCGGCATCAGCTAATTCTCAAATTCAAGAGTTTTTGAGCGCCAATCGGGGGCCGGGTATTCAGCACATGGCTTTGCAAACTAATAATATCGTGGGGGTTGTTGCCGATTTGCGATCGTGCGGTTTGCCTTTTCTGCCAGTTCCTCCAACATACTACTCCGAATTACAGCAGCGGCAAAACTATTTGCCCGCAGATTGGCAAGCAATTGCAGCTTGTCAAGTTTTGGCAGATTGGCAAGAAGATACTCCTGCAGCAATGCTGCTGCAAATATTTACCCAGCCAATTTTTGCAGAACCGACTTTCTTTTTCGAGATTATTGAGCGCCGAGTTAGTTTAGTTAACGGGAAACAGGTGCAAGCTGGAGGTTTTGGGGCGGGGAATTTTCGAGCTTTGTTTGAGGCAATTGAACGTGAACAAATGAAGAGAGGAAGTTTGATAGATGATTGATAAAACTTCCACTTTTTCGGTCATACAGGCGTGTTAATCAGCACTGCGATGTCTTTCCAACCGTAGGCAATTTCTTTGAGTGCAACTCCTGCTCTACTTGTTTGCTGTTCCTCTACTTTTTCACCTCCTAATAATTCATAAAACTTATAGGCTGGATTGTCTCCTAGTACCCAAACTAGCATCGAGTTCAAACTTAATTCTGCCAATTTTGTGGCAACTGTTTTCACGAGTTGCCGTCCAATTCCTTGACGCTGATATTCCTCCAAAATATAGATGGCAAATAATTCTCCTTTATATACATATTTGCCTGTGCGCTCGCAACCACCCGCAGCAAAACCCACAATTTCTCCCGATTCATTCTCAGCAAGGCAGACAAAAACGCCAGTCTTTTTGACGTTTGCCAGGATTTCTTGCCAATTGCTTTCTCGCTTTTCATAGGATAACTGTGCGAGGTAATTTGCTGGTACAATTTCCCGGTAAGCTGTGCGCCAAGTATCTAGATTCACCCGTGCGATTGCAGGTGCGTCAGCGATGTTAGCTTCTCTCACAATCATCAGAACATACTCCTTTCGGGCCCTGAAATTCTATTTTCAAGTCTAGGGCAACTATACGATCGCGTCCTTCTAGTTTAGCTCGATACAGCGCTCGATCGGCCTGTCCAATTAACTCCTCGATCGATAAACCAGCAGCAGGTACAGTAGTAGCGATACCCATACTGAGAGTTATAAACTTACTTACCTTGGAAGCAGCATGAAAAATTTCCGCTGCTTTCAAATCGCTGCGAATTGCTTCAGCTACCCGCTTTGCTTCTTGCACATCAGTTCGCGACAAAATTACCGCAAATTCTTCGCCACCGTAGCGGCCGGCTAAATCTCCTGCCCGCTGAGCGTTGCTAGCTAAAATCTCGGCTACTTGTTTTAAACATTCGTCGCCTCCTTGATGCCCGTAATGATCGTTGTAAAGTTTGAAAAAATCGATATCGCACAAAATTAAAGATAGCGACTCTTTTTCTCGCTCCATCAACTGCCATTCTAACTCCAATTTTTTGTCAAAACAGCGACGGTTGGGAATTTGAGTCAATCCATCCACCGCAGCGAGGCGCTGCAATTCCATGTTAGCTGCTTGTAATTCTAATTTGGCTTGTTCTAAAGCTAAGTTTTGCCGAGCTAATTCTTCACTTTGGCGTTTTTCTTGTTCGTACAAAAAGCGGATTGAAGCTTCAGCTTCTTGCAATTCTTGCTCTGCATATTTGCGCTTGACAAATTCTCCTAATTGAGAACTTACCACAGCTATGATCTGAAGTAAATCTTGATCTGGTTGCAGTTCTTCCCGGCAAAAAAAAGTCATTACTCCTACAACTTGGCTCCTAGCGTGAATGGGGAAACCGAATCCCGATCGCAATCCCGCTTCCTCGGCCAAGCGCGATCGCACGAAATTGGGATCGCCCACAAGATCAGTAATCCACTGCGTACAACCGCTTCTGGAAACCGCTCCCGGCAAACCCTCACCCGCAGCAAAAGTAATCTGCTGGTCGTTTTCGGCAAACTCCCTAACTTCCTCCGCTGCCTGCCAAACGGCCACCCGCCGCCAACAAGGAGTTTCCTCGATCGGACAGCAAAGCGGCAGGCACCAAAGCGGATCTGTTTCAGATTTTATTTCCTCACCCAATCTAGTTTCTTTCTCCGCCTCAGCAGGCGTCCAAAGTTCGCCAAAATCCCACCCAAAACTTTGGCAAATAGCTTGCAAAATTTTCGGAGTGGCGCTATCTAGAGAAGTTGATTCTGACAGGATATGAGTCACAGCATACTGTGCTTCTTGACACTTTTTTATGCGTTGTTGCTTGGTAATGTCTTTGCCGATATAAACAAAATCTTGTATAACCCCGCTATCTCCATCCTTGCTTCCTGGGCTTGTCTCGAAAGTAGAACATGAAAACGCAACAATCAGCTTTAAACCTATTTTCGTTTGGCAAGCTACTTTTACTTGAGGCCAATATTCGCTTTTAAGTGCAGGAGGTAGCTGGCTGACTTTGCGTAACAATTCCTCCTCTGCCGTAATCATGGATATGGATTTGCCAATTAATTCCGATTCGGTATATCCAAATAATTGCTGTGCAGCTTTATTCACTTTTTTGATTTGGCCCGATGTTCCTGTTACGAACAAAACATCCCCTAGGGAATTAATAATTTTGTCAATATAATCGCCAGCCGCCGCTAAGTTATCGCCTTTAATACTTGTTTTATTGGCAGCCTGAACAATGGTTGGCTGAGATCCAATGCTATCTGTCACATCTTCGCATAACATAATCAATCTGTCAGCATTGGCTTGTCCTTTACAACCAAAAATGTACAAATTTAGATACAAATAAGATCCGTCTTTGAGAACTCGGCTAATTGATTTTAACTGACAATCTTGCTGTCGTTCTTCAATAATATCTTCAAGGATTCCTTCAATTCCGATTAGTTCAGGAAAACTATCGCGCACGTCTTTTCCTTCGCCTACTTCCTCATGAATGTAGGCAAAATCTTGCACTTTCAAAGATATTTCTTTAATCTTAAGATCCCGATCGACTGTGAGGTACTCAATCCTGCGTAAGGATAACAGCTTATAAAGAAGAATATTAATACTTCTGGGGCTGCTCTCTACAGTTAATGTGGGAAGCATCTCGTTATTGTAGAGCATCTCTCTCAAAGGTTAGCCGGTAAAGTTAGTTGTTGTTTGGATGCGATTTCTCATGGGAATTTTTATCCTGGCAAATGTCATCACCTGTTACCGCTGGCTAATTTATGCAAACAGTACACTTTGGATTCTCCAAGCAGTTTTTTGCTTATTTTAAAAATGGGGTCAAATATTAATTGAACCAAATTTTTTTGAGAAAACGAAGTCAAAATCAGCCTCGATTGAGGTTGAGATTTATGAACAATATGTAGCGGTTTACACTATTTGTGCGGCACATTTTAATTTTAAATTCCCCGATATGGCTGACAACCGCTCAAGTTGAGGAACAGCACAGTTTAATTCAAATGTTTGCTTTAATTAGCACCATTCCTATAGACCTTACCTCCCCTGGGTATTTGTGTCAATTTTTGTAAAGAAAGTGTTACCTTTAAATGATATATAGCCTTTCTCAGTAACATGAGGTGCACGCTTGATAAGCGGGCATAGGGCATAGGCCTCCGTGGGCATAGGGCATACCTCACCAAGATTGAGAACTGCTATAGTATCGAAGGATTTGTATAAAAGCTTAAAAATACTCTGCTAAATGCTGAGACTTATTACCGACTTTGACGGCCCGATTATGGACGTGTCCGATCGCTACTACCGAGTTTACCAGTATTGTCTCGCCGAGACTAAGCGTTCGGGCCAACCAGTGCGAGAACTCCCCAAAGCCGAGTTTTGGGACATGAAGCGCGCGCGGGTTCCCGAAACCGAAATTGGCATTGTCTCAGGATTAGACGCAGCCCAAGCCCGCGATTTTGCCCAGAAACGCCGTCAAACCGTCCACACCCTACCCTACATGATTTATGATCAACCAGTTCCCACCGCTCTGGAAACTCTCGAAAAGGTGCAGGGCGCTGGAGTAGACTTAGCGGTGATGACCATGCGCCGTGTTAGGGAACTAGATGAAGCCTTCAACCGCTGCAATTTAGGGCATTTTTTCCCAGAAAACCGCCGCTATTGCCTCCCCAACGATTACGTTAAAACCGGGGATGTCAAAGATAAGCCGTTGTTGATGGCAAAAGCTCTTGCCGAACTGCCTCCGGCTTCTGACACTTGGATGGTTGGGGATACGGAGGCAGATATTATAGCAGCAAAGACGCACGGTGTCAAGGTAATTGGTGTTTTGTGCGGAATTCGCGATCGCGCCCAACTAGAAATGCACCAACCGGATTTAATTGCTAACAATTTGAGCGAAGCAGTTGAGATTATTTTAGGTCACAAAAATTAGTCATTAGTCATTAGTCATTAGTCATTAGTCATTAGTTATTAATTGTTAGTCATTAGTCATTAGTCATTAGTTATTAATTGTTAGCTGATGTTATTGGTCGGAGGTCTTGATTCCACAGTTATTAGTGGTTGGCTGCTGACTAATAACTGCTGACTAATAACTGCTGACTAATGACTGCTGACTATCGCAGAAAACCGCTGACCAGCCACAGAATTAAAAACGTAAACAAAGCGATAAATTTCTCTGTTGTTATAAATGCCGGACTGACCAAAGAACCCAAAAATCCTCCCAGCAACAAGCCTATAACCAAGCCAGCCACAGTCAGCAGCACGGCGCGACCAAATTTTTGTTCCTTGCGATTAATAAAATAAAGACAAGAGCCGACCCCAAGAGCCAGAGTCAACTGTAGTAAACCATCATTAGCCGCCGGATAAATACTCAGTCCGCCTAACCCCACATACACCCCAGCCGGCCACAAAATGTCTGATCGACTAGGAGTATCGATTAGCCGCTGCAACCAAGCTGGGCTGCCACTAGGAGGAGAGGGAGTAAAGCTTGGGGGTGGGGGAGTCAGCCGTTCGGGAAAGCGGATGCGTTCAGGTACTTTAATTTTCCCTTCCTGTCGCTGCCGCAGGCGATCCATGAGGATCGCGTCGTAAGCTGCTTCGAGCAATTCCAAACGTTTCTTGTCACCGCTGTACTGCTCAGCTAGGCGCGTGCGGGCCTCTTGCACTTCATCAAAGGAAGCATCTTCATCGACTTCAAGAAGTTGATAGGGAGTTGGCTCACTCATGGTAATAACCCGCTGAAGACTCTCGTTATAGAGTAATCTTAACAAGAGAGGAAAGCGGGGCGGGAGCTCTGCCGCTTTCCCAAAAGTTTTGCTGCTAGTTTTTGGTGCTTTAAAACAGGAACCAGCAAACCTTACGAAAATAGAAACTAGAAGGCATTTGGCATTCGTAAATAAAAAATAATGAATCCAAAGATTGTTATTTTTATCTTGGCCGTCTAAAATTTTACCTTCTGCCAAATGCCCTCAGAAGGGACTTGTCCTGCTGGAACTCACAATTCCCGACCACTGGACTTTTTTAAGTCGATCGCGGCGGTAGGAAAAAAAGCGAGCCGAGTCAGAATAAGTACAGAAAGGAGCGATCGCCACTTGAGAAACATCGATTCCCAACTGCTGCAATTGCAGAGCATTGCAGAGGCGAACATCCAAGCGTACTTTTCCCGGTTCTGGATCGGCTAAGACAGGCGTTTCCGGCAGTTGGTGCAAAAACTCTAGAATGCCGTCGGCTGTCGCACTAACGCCACTCTTAGGAGCAATGGTGGCTCCCAGTTCCGCTGCTACTTCCACAGATACCTGGTAAACCTCTCCAGCGATCGCCGGCCCCATAGCAATCTTCAGATTTTCTAGTTGACTGCCTTGTGCCACAAGTTGAGCGATCGCCTCTGGTAATATCTTAGCAGCAGTCCCGCGCCAACCCGCGTGAACTGCCGCAACCAGTCCCGTGCGATCGTCAGCAATCAGCACCGGCACACAGTCAGCCGAGCAAACCCACAGCGCCTCCAATTCTCGATGGGCAACCAAGCCATCAGCCTCAGCATAGCTTGGGGCAGCGGTTTCCGGGCCCGGAGCCACAACCGGGGACAACTCAGTGGTTTTGAGTACCGCATTGCCGTGTACCTGTTGGAGTCGGTAAACCTTAGCTCCAGGTTCCAGAACTTCCGTCAGATCGATCGGCCCCTGGGGCGAGAAATCGCGAGTAAAAAAGCCGTGAGACCAGCGAGAAAGCAAGCTGCAAGTCAGATAGGGCAAGCCTTCAGAACTCTGCCAGTCCCAACTGATACCGTCAGGCTGTCCGCCACACTCAGAGTCAGGAAAATTTGTCAAGCGATCGCCAGCTACAGTCATGAAACCTATCCTTACCCAAGCGAATCATTTAGCTTGTATTCTAAACAATCAAAAATTTTGTCCGCGAATTTTAAAGGCAGGGCCAGCTTTCAGGAAAAAATCGCGATGAGTAGGCGGTTTTAGGACAACTCACATCTTGCAGCATTCTCGCTCGCACAGGCTTTCCGGCCTGTTCCACAAAGAGTAGATTTTCTTGTGGGGAGTAGGGGTTGGGCAGGAGAGTCCGCCCTGAAAAGATTATTGAGAATGGTGCAATATTTCAGGACGACCGACAGCGCAGAAATTTTGCAGAATCTGACAAATATAGGCAACTAATTAACATAGACGAACGCCAAAGCGCTATCATCAGTGTGGCCCTAAGACACTTTTACGCAAGTGCCATCGGGATCAAAAAAACCGGATATCGATCGCGACTGAATGCGTAAAGCATTTGAGCTTGTTCTATGTGCAAAAAAAATTGCCTCAAGCCCGGTAAAATCAGTTAGGCCTGTATATAAAGACAAGGATTGCCATACATTCGATCCTGACTTCGAGATCCTTGTGCCCCCTGTTGAGTTGGGAAAAAAAATCGTGAAACCAGTTCCAGACAAGCAAATAACAGCCCCTTTGAACACCAAACAGCAAAAAAAGAACCCTACAGGCGCCCGGACTCGATCGCGCCTTTTGTCCGATCGCTCACTGCTGGTGGGACTGGGTTGCCTTGCCAGTCTGGGACTGCTCAGCAAAGGCTTAGTTTGGGCCCAAGCCGAAACTCCGCCCGCAGAACAAGCCGTCCCCGGCGCAGCAGACCTCCAGCCATTATTTGAAGCTCCTCTCCCGCCCCCGGAACCCGAATTTAGCCAAGGGTCGCCGGAACCCTACCCTGAACCGCAGGCAGAAGTTCCGCCGTCGGAGCCTTTCGATGCCGCACCGCCGTCAGAGCCTGAGTACGCCAGCGAATCACCTCCGACCCAATATTATCTGCCGGAACCCGCGCTGATTCCCCTGCCAGAAGCGACGGCCCAGGAGCCGCCTTTTGAAGCGCCAGTTAACCCAGCCCACGCTGAAATCGACCAAACAGACTACAGCGTTGGCGCTACCAGCGAGTACGAAGCGCCAACCAGGATAGAGTTTGCAGAACGATCGACTGGGTGCGAAGGAGAAGGCGGTTTGTGCGCGCCTCCTCCTGTTTCCGAGCCGGTGACGGCAGATGCAGGAGAACCCAACTACAGACAGGAACCTCCGATCGCAGACGACGGCTATATTGCAGCCCCTCCTCCTCGAAATCGGCCAGAAAGCCTTCCGGGCTTGGTTCGGGGAACTGTTGCCGGAAATAGTAGCGGAAATCCTGTGAGTAAACTCGGTCAAGCCGTTCAACAAATAGGCAGCCAGGTTTGGAGGGATTCAAACCCACCGGAATCTGCTTACGCACCCCCGCGCTACTCGGCTAACGCAGGATACTCAGCAGACACTGGATACTCGGCTAACATCGGCTACTCCGCAGACACTGGATACTCCGCAGACGCTGGGTATTATGCCGGATCTGCATCTTACAGCGGCGGCCCTCCAGCGCCCAGCATGGGACTCGGGCCGGTTCAAGTCGGTGCGGTTAGTGTCAGCAGCGGCAGCAATACCGGTTTTGCTTACTACAATCTCACACCGCGTCCCGCAGGCCTGCCCGGAAATGGCAACACCAGCTTGCTGTTTCCGCTATCTATTGCTTCGGCAATTACTTCGCCGTTTGGGTGGCGGACTCATCCGGTTATGGGCTACGGCAGGTTTCACACCGGAACTGACTTGGGGGCCCCGATGGGAACGCCCGTACTGGCAGCCTATGCAGGTCAAGTGGCGATCGCCGATTGGTTGGGCGGCTACGGTTTGACGGTGGTTCTCAACCACAGCAAAAAGTCTCAGGAAACTCTCTACGGCCACCTTTCGGAACTGTTTGTGAAACCGGGAGAGTGGGTGAAACAGGGAGAGACGATCGGCCGCGTCGGCAGTACGGGAATGTCTACAGGGCCTCACCTCCACTTCGAGATCCGGCAAATGACTGACCAGGGTTGGGTGGCGATCGACCCGGGCTCTCAACTAGAATTCGCTCTGGCAAAAATGATCGGCAGTTTGGAAACCGCCAAAGTACCGCAAATGCCGAAAATGGTGGAAATACAAACCGCTAGCGGACTCAAGGATTTGGAAAACGATCTGCCCCAGCTTCCACCTCTGCCGCTGGGAATGGACATCGAAGTTCACAACCTCCAGCCACCATTCCCAGAACTGTTAAAAGCTGACATTTCTAAGCCCAAAGATACTGAAGCAGTCAAACCCAAACCTCAGAAGCAAGCTAATAACAGGTAAAAATTGGGGATTGGCTAGATAAATTTTCTTGTGGAACGGTCGAAAAGCCCACCCCACAAGAAAATTTATGTTTTGTGCAACGAGCTCGCGTGTTCGTTACTTTTCCTCGTTACCAGGCTCTTTCGGGTAACGAGGAAAAACTGATAAAAAATGGTAACTTGCAGCTTATGCTAATAGCGCAGCATTTGTGGGAATTAATTTTATTTCTGATTATTCTAGTCGGGCCGATTCCCTTAAGCTTGTCTCTTGCCTTCGAGAATCAGAAACAAAACAATAACTATTCATTTCCCCATTTTCTCCTCATGCTCCTGACGGGATGGAGCATTGCACAAGTTTGTATCGGCTTGATTCTAGGAAGTGCCGATCGCCTAAATATTGCTGCGGTGATTATAGCAGAAATTTTGATTTGTGCGATCGGCTTAATCCTGATTTATGCCAAAAACCACAAAACTTTTACCTTCTCGCAGTGGCAGATTCCCCAACTCAAGCAACCTTTGGGCTACTCAGAATCCCTAATTATTGTTGCCACCGCTGTTGTAGGAGTTGTGCTGTTGGAAACTCTGGCAAGCAAACCCACCACCAATTATGATTCATTGTGGTTTCACCTGCCTGCGATCGCCCGATGGTATCAAACCCATTCATTGACATTATTAGATGCCGCCGGAAATTGGATTTTTGAACAAGAACAAGCACGAGTATATCCCTACAATTGGCACGTTTTATCTGCTTTGTGTGTAATCCCATTCAAAGAAGACTTTCTCGCAGCTTTTCCCCTGCTAATTGCGTGGCTACTTGAGGGAATTGCCGTCTATCTATTAAGCGTAAAATTTGGAGCAACACGACTTCACGGTATGGCAGCAGCATCTTTAGTATTGACAGTACCAATGATGCTCAACCAAGTGAACACCATTCAGCCAGACTTACCGCTAGCTGCAATATTTACAGTGGGTTTGTATCTAGGTTTATCCTATCATAGCAGCAGAGCGCAATCCGAACTCTCCATATTTTTGGCAGCCACAGGAATGCTAGCCGGAATTAAAATCACGGGAATAATCTATGCAGCCTCACTTTTAGGAGGATTAGCAATATTAGAAATTAAAAGATTCGCGGTTAATAAAAAATCTACACCAGCTAAATTTAGAATTCGCCACTTTCTCAAACCAGTCTTGCTGTGCGGCATAGCTTGTTGCTTGCTTTTAGGAGGTTTTTGGTATGCGAGAAACTTGCTGCAAATCAATTATCCTGTCGCCGAAGTCGGCGATATTAAAGTTCCCTTAGAGCCTGTCCCCTTACCGTCTCCCATACCTCCGGTACAGCAGCCGCCCGCTTCGCCACTTCTAAAGATTTGGCAAAGCACTTTAGCAGCTCAATTTAATCCCAGCAATATTTCCCACTGGCAAACTGTCGGCTTACAAATTATCATTAGATTGCAACTGCCCTTTCTGGCGATCACACTTCAGGTATTGGCAGCACCTCTGGCTTTTATCCAGGGTAAAACCAGAATAATTAATCAAAATAATATTATTTTAATTGTACTTCTCGCCAGCACAGGAATTCTGTATCTAATTACACCTTACACGTCCGGTACTGCCGGAGAGTCGATCGGTCAACTCAGCCCTATACTCGGTTTTAACCTCAGATACGGATTTCCCTTTTTAAGCGTACTCGCCATCGCCGCCGCAGCTACAGCAACTCTCTTGAAAACTCCAAATAAATTTATTCTGGCAGTGGTTTTGGTTAGTGGTTTGTTCGGAATTACTAGCAACACAATTTTTGATTATATTAAAAATGCTTCTTTCACCGGAGATAGCATTGTTTGGGGGAGTTTGTTGATTGACAATTTTAAGTCTAACCCCATAGAATCTATTAACAGTATCGGAAAAATATTACGAACCAGTTGGCAATATATATTACCCTATCCGACATTTTATCTTGTGTCAGTGACGCTGGCTGCAATATGGTTGAAAATCAATCCTGGCTTAGGATGGCTGAATCATCTATTTCCCACCCGAAAAAAATCGATTTACCTAGTGATAATTGGTGTCTGTATAGGATTGATAGTAATTGGTCATTGGAGGGAAAAGCGAGATATTGCACGCACAGAACTGTATCGTGGTATTTACGAATATATTGATAAAAATACAGTACCCGATGGAAGAATAGGCTTCTTTTTAAGTTCGCGCAGCTACCTGTTTTACGGGAGAAATTTGGACAGACAAGTTTTATATGTGCCGTTTAGAGCCGATCGACTTTCGGCATGGATTGAAAAACTCCGGAAAAATAAAATTAGGACTGTGGGATTCGGGCCCCTGACTGGGACAAACGCAGCTACCAGAAAAGCTTTATCTTGGCTGACAAGTGCCCAAGGCCCGCTGCAACCAGTTTTCGGTAAAGATTTTAATACTGAGTCGGTGCTATATCGCTTGAAAAATTAAAAGTTATTAGTTACCAGAAAGAATTGGTTTAAAGCCCCAAGCATAAGCGGGGGAAATTAAAAGAAGACTATTCATTACTCCAATCCTCGGACTTCCAGGTAGAAGTCGCTATAAAGCGGTCAACTGTCAACTGTCAACTGTCAACTGTCAACTGTCAACTGTCAACTGAACATGAACCAAGCTAAAACTCTATTTTCAATTATTGTTCCTACCTACAATCGCCCCGATAAATTAGCGGCGTGTATTCAGTCTTTTGTTGAAATTGAATATCCGCGCGATAAATTTCAAGTTATCGTCGTCAACGATAGCACCGAAATCTCTGTCGAAAATACAATTTCGCCTTTTCAAAATCAGCTAAATATCACCCTTCTGACACAACCCAACTCCGGCCCTGCAACGGCGCGAAATACTGGATCTTTTGCCGCAGAAGGCAAATTTTTAGTGTTTACAGACGATGACTGTACTGTGGGGGTAGATTGGCTACAAAATCTGGAAAAGCGATTTGTGGAAACACCAGATTGCTTAATCGGAGGTCGAACTGTAAACGCGCTGCCGGATAACATTTATTCTACTGCCAGCCAGCAACTGATCGATTACCTTTACAGTTACTATAATGCTATTGGTGATCGCGCGCAATTTTTCACTTCTAACAATTTTGCCCTTCCCGCTGAGGCCTTCCAAAAAATCGGCGGCTTTGACACGACTTTTTCTCTCGCGGCTGGAGAAGACCGGGAATTTTGCGATCGGTGGTTGCATTCGGGCAATGCCGCAATTTACGCTCCCGAAGTTATAGTTTATCACTCCCATGCACTAACTCTTCGCAAATTTTGGAAACAGCAATTCAATTATGGTAGAGGTGCTTTTTTGTTTCAGCAAATGATCTCGAAACGCGGGGCTAATGGGAAACTACAACATCCGTCATTTTATCTGAATTTGCTAACTTATCCATTTTTCCACGCACCGGGCTTTCAAAAGCTATTAATTGCTGCATTGTTTTTAGTTTCTCAGGTGGGGATTGCTGCGGGATTGTTTTGGGAGAAAAACAATTTTGTTGAGGAATAGAGTTGGATTATTGAACCGCAGAGAACGCAGAGGACGCAGAGAGAGAAGTAAGAGTTAGTAGGGTGCGTCTCCTTTTAGCCGTCAATTATTGATAAAATAATTCGCGGATTACGCACCAGACAAATTTATTCTTTAGTCCGCGGAGGCGGACTTC
This sequence comes from Microcoleus sp. POL10_C6, assembly GCF_036701585.1. Classification (NCBI taxonomy): domain Bacteria; kingdom Bacillati; phylum Cyanobacteriota; class Cyanophyceae; order Oscillatoriales; family Microcoleaceae; genus Microcoleus; species Microcoleus sp. POL10_C6. The sequence goes on from NZ_JAUBRB010000003.1 coordinate 210,820, forward strand.
GTTTGTATAGTAGCGGTTTCAACCGCCGAGTGTGATCTACGATTAGATAAATCCGTGTTCTGCTAAGAATTCTGGTGTAATTGTTCCCAAACTGTTGATTGCCGGGGTTTCTTCCCACGGTTCGGGATGGGATTTTGAGTCGCTGCGGAGAAATTTGGCGACATATTTGCCCAGAATATCTGCTTCTAAGTTTACTAAACTTCCTGGTTGTAAATAGCTGAGGTTTGTCTCACCAAAACTGTGGGGAATGACAGCAACTTCAAACCAATTGCCGTCAGCATCGCAATCGGCCACGGTTAAGCTGATGCCGTTGACGGCGATACTGCCCTTGGAAACGATGTAAGGTGCGATTTGACGTTGCCATCCCGAGTTTGCTGTTGGTGGGGCAGTAAACCGCATCTCCCAAGCGTTGGCGGTTTGGGTGGATGTCGCTAAAGTGCCGATCGCATCTACGTGCCCCGTCACGAAATGTCCCCCCAATTTGCTACCGGCGCGCAGGGAGGTTTCTAGGTTCACCAAAGCATCGGGGAATGATCCCAGAGTTGTGCGCCGGAGAGTTTCTGGCGAAGCGACGGCGACAAAACCTGGCGGCAGAACTTCCACTACCGTCAAACAGACTCCATCCACGGCTACGCTGTCCCCAATGGCTAAATCTTGTAAAATCTGGTAGGAGTTCTTTGATGTGCAGGAAATTTGGAAATAATCGTTGCCTAGCGACTTCAGCTTTCCGAGAGATTGAATTAGTCCTGTAAACATAAGTATTTTTCCGTAGTCGATCGCTTATTTACATGAAACCATAGAGACAAACCATAGACAGGAGGTTTTGCCGTCCCCTCTCCCCCCGAGTCAATCTAAAATCTAAAATCGATAGTCCCAGATCTGTTGCAGATTCCGGCGAAGATCAAGTCATACTGGATTTAGGTGATCTTTATGTCCAAGTTCTCTACTGCCTTACAGTTTCTTAATTCTATGAGGCCGATCGAATGATTGAAATGAAAGTCGCTGGAATTGCCTTAGATGCAGCCACGCGCAGTCCTATTGTCCTATTGAGAGACGCTACGGAGCGACGGGCTTTGCCTATTTATATCGGTCAGGAGCAAGCAAAGGCTATTATTAGCGCGATCGAAGGCCACAAGCCTCCTCGGCCCTTAACTCACGATCTGATGGTCAATTTTTTAGAGGCATGGAGTCTTACCTTGGAGCGCATAGTTATTCACTCGCTGCAAGATAACACGTTCTATGCCGTCCTGATCGTCCGTCAGGGAGAAGTTAAAAAAGAGATCGATGCCCGACCTAGCGACGCGATCGCCCTGGCCCTGCGTACGAACTGCCCCATCTGGGTGATGGAAGAAGTCGTCGCCGATGCTTCGATACCGGTTGATCGAGATGCTGATGAGGCCGAACGCCGGGCCTTCCGGGAATTTATCTCAAACCTCCGTCCAGAGGATTTGATTAAGAGAAGCGGCTTGGGCCCGGGCGAAACTTCCTAAACTTTATGCGCTATCGACGGTTTGGCAAAACGGAGTTGCACCTGTCTGTATTTTCCTTGGGAACCATGCGCTATTTGGCTTCTGAGGAAACTGCCTGTCAGACTGTACAACAGGCGGTGTCTCAGGGAATCAATCACCTGGAAACGGCGGCGGGTTACGGTTGCAGCGAGGAATATCTTGGCGCGGCCCTTTCGGCTGGTTTGTCTGTCGATCGATCGCGCCTTCACGTCACTACAAAAATTTCCCCAACCGAGGATGCAGCAGCAATGGAACGCTGGATCGACGCATCCCTCAAACGCCTGAATTTAGACTATATCGATTGTCTGGCAATTCACGGTTTGAATACTTGGGAACATTTGGCTTGGGTGCGATCGCCCACAGGCTGCATGGAATCTGTACGCAAAGCCCTGGCTGATGGTCGCATTCGGCACGTTGGCTTTTCGACTCACGGGCCTCTGGATCTGATTTTGGCTGCAATCAATACAGATTTGTTTGAATTTGTCAATCTGCATTATTACTATTTTTTTCAGCGCAACGCCCCGGCAATTGAACTCGCCAAAAACAAAGATATGGGCGTTTTCATCATTTCCCCAGCCGATAAAGGAGGGCAACTCTACACGCCCCCGGAAACACTCGCACAATTGTGCTCGCCTTTCTCGCCCTTAGAGTTAAACTATCGGTTTTTACTTAGCGATACTAGGATTGGGACTTTGAGTGTGGGGGCTGCAAATGCGACAGAATTAGAGCAACCTCTGAAATATGGCGATCGCGACTTTCCCCTCACCAACGCCGAAATCGCTGCGTTCGATCGGCTAGAATCGGCTATTGCAGACACTTTGAAAACTGACAAATGCAGCCAGTGCTATGCCTGTTTGCCTTGCCCGGAAAACATCAACATTCCCGAAGTATTGCGACTCCGCAATCTCGCCGTCGGGTGCGACATGACTGACTTTGGCAAATACCGCTACGCCATGTTTGAAAATGCCGGACACTGGTTCCCCGGCAGCAAAGGCAACCGCTGCACCGATTGCGGCGAATGTTTGCCCAGGTGTCCCGAAGAGTTAGACATCCCAATTTTGCTCAAAGATACTCACCAGCGACTGGGCGGCAAAGCAGGCAGGCGGTTGTGGGATTGAAAAAAAGGTGAAGGCGGGAAAAGGTCGATCGAGCCTATCTAAGTGTTGCAATAATTACGCTAAACTTTTTTTAAGTGAATTTACTCTATAGTCGATCAAAAAACTACTTAACTTGCGGACTGTCTGCAGGCATTGGTGTCCACTTAACGTCTTATGTTGTACCAATCTACTGTTTGAGTTCATAGTCTTGCTGATTCCCCCTAACCCCCCAGGGACAAGAGCGTCAAAGTCCCCCTTCTTAAGGGGGATTTACGGGGAGCGAGACTCGGCTATAAACGAGAGATACAAATGGTTTTAGTCTGAAGTTGACACCAATGTCCCCTGTCTGCTCGCAACAAACTTTAAATAGGAGCCGACAGTATATGGAAAAACAACTAAATAAGACAATCTGATTGAACACCGATAAATTGATTTATTTAAAAATATCCCAGTCATTTTCTTGCTTTATTGCCCCCGGCGAGAGCTAACAATTTTATGATGAGTGACTAAGCGAACTCGATATAAAATATAAAATCGTTCGACTGAGCGCTCACGCCGAAGTCTAAAATCTCAAATCTCAAATTTCTAATTAATTCCCTTCCCGATTAATTGATGGCCTGTCATCTACAACCGATCTCGCATCTACTACTATGGCTCATACTCAGTTAAACGACAGCCAGCAAAATTGTCTGCAGCAAACTAAAGTTGCGACTTCCGAAAGAAAATTGAAAGCTGCTTTCAATCCGTCCACTTACAACTTGTCCGTCACCAGAAAACAGCTAATTGGACTGGTGGCTTTACAAACAATTTTGCCAGTTGGGCTAACGGGAGCAGCACTTTTACTAACATCGGCCGTTGCAAACAATCAACTGCAAAATCAAGCAAAATCAGAACTGAGCCTTAGTGAAATTAACTATAATCTCCAACTCGAACGCGCCGCCGACCGTTTGCAAAACTCCTCTGACAGCAAAACGATCGCCCAAACAGCCTTAGCTTACAACAGCGGCAAAAAAGTATCAGATTTGCAAAAATCTGTCAAGCAAATTCTAGAAAATCAAGTCAAAACAGGGGAAATAGACAGCGCGGCATTAGTGGGAAAAAACAGGCAGATAGTGGTTAGCGTCAACTCCAACCAGAAGGGAAAAATTTTTAAACTGCAAAAAATAGTCGATCGAGCATTTGGTGCAAAAAACCCAATTACGGCTACCGAAATCATTGCCAAATCAGAAGTTCAGGAACAATTGGGATCTTTGCCGCCCGGAAAGGGCGATCGACCTGTTCTCGTCCACTACGCAGCAATTCCCATAAAAGATCCAAAAACTCAGACAGTGATTGCGGCCTTAGTATTAGGAAAAATTATCAGCACAACGTCGGTAGTTGCTAGCAGCAAAACCCTCAATTTACAGGGCGGGGGATATCAGGCTATCTACGCACCGCTGGCTGACGGCAAATTTGTTTTGGCAAGTTCGCAAGCAGTTACAAAAAAACAACAGTTACCAGACTTAAATTCCATAGACAAATCTCTCCTACAATCTGCACTCGCCGGTGGCGGCAAACCAGTCGCCGGAAACCTACAAACAGGCAGTCAAACTTATGCAGTAGCTGCCAAATCCCTTGGCAATTTAGCGGGAAAACCCGCAGCAATTTTAGTTCGGGGCATCCCCAAAACCTCGATCGCAACTTGGTGGGGCAACAACTGGCTGCTGGCAATGTCTGCGGCTGCCCTTGTCCCCTTCGCCTTGGGAGTTGCCGTCACTCGCCGGATTGCCAAACCCGCTAACTCAGATTTATCAACAGCAGACGGGAATTGGGCATTTAACTCCACCGCCGAACCGCACCAGCGATCGCGGACATTTGATATAATTTATGACAATTTAAATTTCGGTGAATTCCCCGATTTATTTCCCAAAAAATCGAGTTTAGATGGTCAATTAGCCGTAGATTTTCGATATAATAAAAAATTGGCGGGCGCTCGCCCGTTAGCGAAGCCCTCGAAGAGGATCGCAAATCCCCACATCCCGCTCGCTTTCCAACCCCTAGAATTGCCCGAAAACTCCGTCTCAAATCAGTCGCAGCAGGTAAATACAGAACTAGAAAAAAGCGCGATCGCCTTAAATCTAGTCCAGGAAGCTTGGCAAGACTTAAATCGCCTCAACTGGGAATTGCAGCCAGAAATAGTCGATCGCCAAAACACTCAAAAAGCCCTGCGAAAGAGCGAAGCACTGCTGCAAGCGATTTTAGACAACTCAACAGCAGTAATTTACATCAAAGACCTTGAGGGAAAATACCTGCTCACCAACCGCCATTTTGACAATTTGTTTGACATCGCAAAGGAGCAAATAACAGGGAAAACCGATGGCGATATTTTTCCCCAAGACAAAGCAGCAGCCTTGCGAGAAAACGACCTGAAAGTTCTCGAATCCTGCTCGCCCCTAACCATCGAAGAAATCATCCCTCAAGACGATGGCCCGCACACTTATATTTCTCTGAAATTTCCCCTCTGCAACTCCGAAGGTAAAGTTTATGCAGTCGGTACAATTTCTACAGATGTGAGCGATCGCAAACTTGCCGAACTCACCCTAGAAAAAGCCAAAGCAGAACTAGAAATAGAAGTCGAACAGCGCACCCTATTCCTCAAACAAGCCAACGAACTCTTGCGGTTTGAACTAGCCGCCAGAGTCCGCGGCGCCATCACAGTCAGACAAATGACGGCTCAGGTAGCCCGACACGCCCGAACAGTTGACGGCATTCTAGGCGCTTCTCTTGACCTAATTTTTCTAGTAGATCGATCGGGAAAATACACCTATGTCAGCCGCACCGCCGCTCAAGCCGCCGGCATGAACCCCAGAGAAATGATTGGCAAAACCTGGCAGGAATTAGGCTGGTCGCCCACAATTATGCAGCGGGTTCACCAAGAATGCCAGGGCATATTTGCCACAGCCGAACCCGTGAAAGGCGAAGTAATTGTCCCCACGGCAAACTGGGGAACCCGCGACTACGAGTACATTCTCAGCCCGGTTTGTGCGACAGACGGCAGCGTCGAAGCCGTGGTGGCGACACTGCGGGATATCACCGAACGCAAAGACGCTGAGGAAGCATGGCAGTTGGCCAAAGAAGCCGCAGAACTCGCCAATCGCGCCAAGAGTGCTTTTCTGGCAAACATGAGCCACGAGTTACGCACTCCCCTCAATGCGATTATCGGCTACAGCGATATGCTAGCGGAAGATGCCGAAGAGTTAGGCAATTTAGAGGTAGTCTCGGATTTAGACAAAATTCGCACTGCTGGCAAACACTTGCTGCGCCTAATTGACGACATTCTAGACATTTCCAAAATTGAAGCTGACAAGATGGAGATTTACCTCGAAAGCTTTGATGTTGGAGGCTTAATCGAGGAGGTAGTAACAACTATCAAACCGCTAATGGATAAAAACGGCAATACTTTGCAAGTATTGAGTTCTGACAATATCGGCGCGATGCACGGCGATTTGATGAAAGTGCGGCAGGTAATGCTGAATTTGCTCAGCAATGCTGCTAAATTTTCTGCTAATGGGGCGATCGTGCTTACTGTCGAAAGAATTACCAGTGAAGAATTAAAAAATAAATATCAACCGAGAGTTGCTCAAATGTTAATTTTGGATTCAGACTTTTTAATTTTCCGAGTGACGGACACGGGCATCGGCATGACACCAGAGCAGCAAGAGCGCCTGTTCCAACCTTTCACTCAAGCGGACAATTCAACTACTCGCAAGTACGGCGGTACGGGTTTGGGGCTGACTATCAGTCAGCGTTTTTGTCAGATGATGGGCGGCGATATTGAAGTTACTAGCGAGTTAGATTGCGGCTCTACTTTTGCTGCTTGTCTGCCTGCTTCATTGTTTAGGCGATCGGAATTTTAACAACAATTGTGCCGGTTCGCAGTAAGAACTTCAGTCCTCAAAATTTCCTGCACACTAAATTCCTCACTACAAACCTATTTTACAGGAATCGATATTAACAGATAACTTTTGTACAAAACCGGCTCTTGCCAATTTATGAATTACCACAAATTTAGCCACAAAAATCAAGTTTTCCGCCGCAAACACGGCATTTTGACAAAAAGTTTATTTTTGTTCCCGATCGCCTGTTCTGCGTGCCTCGGAGCCTTGCTGTGGGAGCAATCTGCTGCCTTTTCCCAGGAGCCGGTCTGCCCGACTGGCAACGCTGCTAATTTCCCGTCGCCCCCGCTTTCGCAAACCGAAAAAAGCGTGCCGAGTCTGTGGTTAGCTCAAAAACTCTTTGGGGGCAAATTGCTCGATCGCTGGTTTGTCGATCCCGGCAATACTTGGGTAATTATCATAGTCAATCGCCAACTTTGGAGTTTGCTCGATTATATGGAACGCTATCAGTTTGTTAACCGCTTTGGCACTGTCGCCAACGATTATGGTTACAATGTGCGAGTTTGCAACCGTCAAGGGACAGCTTTGGCAGTTTATTCGTGCAAGGGCGATCGGCTTAACTGTCGGATTGATTTAGAATCTCTCTCAAATCCAGGTCTTCGAGGAAGGGTGAAAGGATTTTAGATTACTGTCCTTACAAGAGCTATGTACCTCACTGTAATTTAACTTCTCACTACTTGCCTAGTTTCTTGCCAGAGCGATCGATACAGCGAGATCCCCGCATCCCCAAAAGGCAGCAGAAAGTCGCTAGCAGCAAGAATCTTAGCATCAGGCAATAACACAGAATTAGTGCGAACAGCTTCCGGTAAATCTTCGGGTTTCATGCCGACAATTATCGGCGAACTAGCCTTAGCCAGTAAAGATAATTGAGGAGCAACCCGAGGCTGCAAGCAAAAATCAATCCATTTTTCCACTAAAGAAACTGGATTCCCTGATGCTGGTTGTACCCACAAATCCGTCCAAAGTGCAGTTCCCGAACCCGGAACTACTAAAGCAATATCCTTTTGAGTTTGCAGCAGCGGCAGCAAGTCCCCAGAGGAACCTACGGCCAACCAAGTATCGCCTAAAATTAAGGGTTGCAGGTAAGCGTCAGAACTATAAAGTTTAACTTGTTGGTGCAGATTTGCAAGTTCTTTTTTAAGATTTGGGACTTGATCTAATTGCTGCGTATTGTAAGATTTTCCTAGTTTTTTTAATGTTAAACCGATAACTTCTCTGGCACTGTCCGGCAGAGAAATTCGATCGCGCAATTCGACTCGCCACAAGTCTTTCCAATCTGTCGGAGTCCACCCCAAAGCCTTAAATTTGTCGGTTCGATAGGCAATTACCGTACTTCCCCAGCGGTAAGGTGCAGCCCACACTTTACCTTGAGGATCTAATTTACCCTCATCGTTGCGCCTGACGAGTTTTTGCCATCTTTCGGGCAATTGTGGCCAATTAGCAAACTTAGCAGGATCGATCGGCTTAATCAATTTTTGCCTAATTGCCAGAGTCAGCCAGTAATCTCCCAACATCACCAAGTTAGCTTGATTTTTTGATTCGGGAACCCGTTTCCACTCCTGCAACAGGGCGAATAATTCTTTTAATTGTGCTTCTTGCGTTACCTGCAAAAGCGGAGACGGTTGTACATCGCGGCTAAATTTGCTTACCAGTTGGGCCGGAATACCGTTTTTGAGCGATCGAATTTTGAGAATGGGCTTCGAGTCGCACCCTGCCGCCAATTGACTTAAAGTTAGGGTGGCGGCCCCCAATAGCAAAGACCTTCGTTTCACCTGTGAATCCGCTTTTCTAAATATTGACCCATCGTTTTGTGTTCTACAGCCCGGGAAATAATTGTTTGTCGAGTCCGGTAGTTGGCGCCGATTTTGTCTTATTTCTTCCTCAAACACAGAGCCATTGTACTCGGTTCTGCTGCGAAGAGAGTCTGTTTGGCTCTTGCCCTGATTTTACCTTCTAACTTGTCGATCGAGCTTTCCGATGCCGAAAACTCCCTCAACTTAACGCCTAATTTCTCTGCTGCAAGTTCCTTTGAGCCAGTTTTGCTCGCCAGCCGGGTCGATCGACCGCATCTGTGTTACATTTTTTAATATAACGAAACAACGAGAGCGCTGCCATCTGCAGTTGGATGAGCCTTTTCACACAACCGAAGTAAAAAAATATTTTTAAATCGGCGACAGCTTAATAACTAAAAAAACTAAAAATTCATTCATCTCAATCCTGAAAGCACTGGCGAGAGCGCAGTCAATCTAATAGGACGCTCTGCGATCCGACTCTCAGAAACCCGACGTTTTAGCTCTGATTGAAGGTTTGAACGAAGTATGGGGGTTAACCCACCCGCTTCCTGTGTCCAAGACTATCTAAAATCTAAAATCTAAAATCTACAATCGACTCACGAATGGCGAGCGATTATCTTCAAGCTGCCTCCCTAAATCTACCGTCAGGATTGGGAACACAACAATTACGTCAAAAATTAAATAATTTAGTGATAAATCCAAGTTATTTAAAGATTTACCTAAAATGTAAAGATATTAAGTTACGAGCCAAAGGATGATTGTATGGAAGCGCTCCGCCAGCAAGTTACAGTATTGAGCCAACAAGTCGAGGCCCTCTACAAACTCATAGAAAACCTCAATGAAAAGCTCTTGGAGTCTGCCAAGGAGACGAAGCTGACCCAGCAACAGAGAAACGATCGCTCTGGAACGGTAGGAAATAACCAAACCTCGCCCTATCAAAGCTACAGCAGTCTCGACGGCCTCCTCGAACACAAGGACATACTGTTAGATGACAGCTACTTCGACAAGAATTCTCAAAGCTTGGAAAAAGAGCTGAGCGCAGAGATTCAAATCCAGCGTTTAACAGCTCAGCTAACAGCAGCTTACAATCGAATTGCCGCCTTGGAAGAACAGTTGCTCTCCAAAAGAATGCACTCGCAACATCTAGGCGGGCCTAATTAAATATTGCTAGCGGGGATGGGGTACTAATCAAAAACAAATACAAATTGCGTTGATTTATGCTCGTCTACTTATAGAGTTATTGCAGAGAGTTTTTCCGGTCGGGAATTAACAGGAAGAATACTGCATGAAAGCGAGATATTGTGTAGAAATAGGAAGGCTATTTCTTTGGTGAACAAGATTTTTTTGACAAACCGCAGAGGGCGCAGAGGACGCAGAGAGATAGAAGACAGAGAAGAAAGAGAAGAAAGAGAAGAAAGAGAGAAGTTCACAAATCCGGCATCGATTCTTATAACTCAATACGCTTGGGTTAGTGCTAAAAACAGATGCTGTGTAGGTTGGGCCCGTGGAACGAACCCTCCGTTTCACTCCGCCCAACATTTTCGCTACAATTTTCCTTAACTGAACCGTATTGTCTTATAACTATCTACTTAATGTTTAATCTCACAGCGCGAGGCTAAAGCTTCAACAGCGTGGAGGAGTTGAGTTGGAGTCCAATTTGCAGTCAAGCCACTGGCGATCGCACACGCTCCCGCACCGACACCTTCCTTAACATAGCCGCGATCGTAAGCTTGCAATTGCCCGTAGCGAGATCCAGCAAAACTTAGCTGCGCCGCCAACAGAGGCACACCGCCGATCTCATTAGCGAGTCCTACAGTGTCTCCTGTAGGGTCTTCGGCCACCCAGCGCGTAGTCCCCACCGCAACTTGTTTGGGACGCCATACTAGAGCATATTCACGGGCTAAGGCTTGCATCAAAGCGTACACTGCCAGCATTTGCGTACCCCCGGCCAGAAGCACCCCGCAAGTCCGACTCGCGGCGATCGCCATTGCAGCCACCGCTATTTGCATCGGATCGCCCACCGCCGCTACCAATTCCAGGGGAGTGCTGTTTTGTCCGCCAATTTCCCACTCAGCATTATTGAGTCCCGCTGTCACCGCAGCCAATTTTTGAGCGTGATTGCAGCGAGGATGAGAACTATTAACTTTGCCCGCCGCTGCAATACCCAAACCCATTAACACGCCCAAAGCAGTAGTAGTTCCCCCAACTACGCACTCTCCTAAAATTAAATAGCTGCCATTAGTTTGAGCGGCTAATTTAGCTCCCCAAATTAATCCTTGTTCGAGTAAATGTTTGACTGTTTCGAGTTCTAAAGCATTCCCAGAAATCAGACACTTTGCCGGAGTACCACCCAAATCAATTGCAGGTACCCGAGGTGGGAGGGGCAAACCAGCATTAAATAGATAAAGGGGAAGTTCCAAAGCTTCGACTACAGCGCGAGATATGAGTACCGGTGATGCACCCGCTTCTAGGGGTGGCAAAGGATATTGGGGCGACGGTTTAGGGCCGTTATACAAAAATTCTGCATCAGCTAAACAAGTAAATTGTCGATCGTGCGGGGTTGCTCCTGCTGCTGAAATCCCCGGAATTAAGCCAGTAGCGGTAAATCCTAACACGCAGGCAAATATCGGTTTTCGTCCCCGATAGCGATCGAGCCACCGCTGCCCCTGTTCAATTTCTGTATAAATACCAATCATAAATTAGTCATTAGTTATTAGTTATTAGTCAACCGTCAACCGTCAACCGTCAACCGTCAACCGTCAACAACTCCGAATAACTACTCTTCATAATCGATCAAAACTTGCACCCAGCTTGGCGGCCGCGGAATTGGATTTCCCAAACGATCTAATAGCAGCAAAGCTACTAAATGCACTACAAATAAATAGACAATATTGTTAACCAAAATCATCCCGGCGGCGATCGCCCCAATTGTGTTCAAACTCGGTACATTAAGCCAGCCCAGCTTCACAAACACCCATTCCACCATCTCTGTTACCTGGGCGGTTACGTAAACCCATAAATCTTGACCCACCAACGCTGACAGCAGCCAAAACCGAAAAAAGAAGCCTACAGTACCAATTACTGCACCCACACTAACAGAGAGTGACCAACTCGCTTTGCGCCTCCAAAGTCCTCCCAGCGCAACTCCCATAATTCCAAAAGGCATCACGTATAAAATGCTCCGCGTCGGGCCCATCAGTACCGACAGCAGCAAACCCGATACCAAAGCTGCCATCCAAGCTGCTCGGTTGCCCCAGCGCAAGTAAACCAGGGCGATGGGTATCGGGAAAAAAACCCGCAGCAAAGGCCCCAGCGGAAAGTAATAATTTACCAGCCAAATTAAGCTAGCGGTACTTGCCAAAAAAGCCGTTTCTACCAGCCTTAAAGGCGCTTCCCCAGAGGCGCGCTTCCCCGGATCTGGATTTGTGCGATCGCCAGCCATTGCTGAAATATCGGCGGTTTGCCGCTCGTTATTTGTACTGGGAGAACTACTCGCATTAGACGCAGCATCTGCTGACAAAAAATCACTCATCCGATTTTAGATTTTAGATTTTAGATTTTAGATTTTACGGGACTTGCGCCCCATACGGCTGATTCCCGATTTTAGATTTTAGATTTTAGATTTTAGATTTTACGGGACTTGCGCCCCATACGGCTGATTCCCGGTTTCACTGTTTGGATGCCTCGCCGCCAAATTTAATATTGCTCGCAGAAACCGGGTTTAGGTAGGAACGCAAGTCTTACTTTAGATGGGTTTTCTCAGCCTAAATTTTCAGCAGCATTATTTTTCAATTTTGGCTTCCTGGATTACCAAAACCGAACAAGATGCGTGGTGAACGACATAATTGCTGACGCTGCCGAGGAAAGCTTCTGTGAACCCCGTGCGGCCACGCCTCCCCAACACTATTAAATCTGCGCCCCAATTTTCGGCAGATTCACAGATACAATGCCCCGGATCGCCCTCCATTTTGCAGTCAAATTCCACTTGCAATCCTTTGTTTGCTGCGGCGTCGCAGTAATTTTTCAACAAACCAGAAGCCTGTTTTACCTCCCTTTCCAGGCGCAAACGTTGAGCTTGATAAGCTTGATCCATTAACTCGACATTCATGCCCAAATCTACCGGAATTGGCACTGCCGTCTCGCCCAGCGAGTTAACAGTAACGCAGTTAAAGAGCATCACCTGGGCGCGATCGTTCAGAGCTAATTCTAAAGCTTGAGTGAAGACGCGGTGGCCGAGTTCAGAATCATCTAAGGCGGCGAAAATTTTCTTAAAACTCACAGCTTTACCTCCTGCGGGAAATCATTAATATCAGTTAGTTAACAGAGAGTGCTTTTGAATTAGATTCAATAAAAGCAAACTCTGATACTTCTAGACTAACAGACGCTCTAAGGCGTGCAGGTCGGGAATGCACAAAACGTCACGTTCGCGCTGAATAGTTCCTTTTTTTTCCAGCTTGCTCAGCACTCGCGTTACTGTTTCGCGAGCCAGCCCGCTGAGGCTGCTCAGTTCTCTGTGTGGCAGGTTCGGTATTTCAGTACCTCCTGTTTCCAGGATTTTTTTGCCTTGCCCCTCTGCCAAAAATAATAGAATATCTGCTACTCGCGACGTACTGTCAGACTCTCGCAAACGCAGGCGGCGGTTGACTTGTCGCAGGCGACGCGCCATCAGTTGAGCTAGGCGAATGCCTGCTAGCGGCTCGGTATGAATGAGCTGCACAAAATCCTGAGATGGCATATTGCCGATCAGTGTCGGGGCTAGGGTGATCACATCTGTCGATCGCGGTGCTTCTTCGATCGCGGCCATTTCCCCGAATAATTCTCCTTTCCCTAAAATATTCAGTGTTACTTCTTTTCCGTCTAGGTTGTAGGTGCGAATTTTCACCCAACCATCCAATATAAAATACACTGATGTTCCCCAGTCATTTTCGAGTAAAATCACTTGATTTGACGGATGACTTCGGGTAACAATGTGGACAGTTGCTCTCTCGATTACAGAATCGGGTAATCCTGCAAAAAAAGGAGTAGAAACTATCAATTGATTTATATTAGAATTCGGATCTCGGGTGTTAAAGCGGTCTTCCATGAGGCCATCATTTTAATTTATGCGCTTGAGCTGCGCTGGGCAGTTAGAAATAGCTTGCAGCCGAGTCATTCGATTTGAGATTCAAGATTTGAGAAACAATGATCTAAAATCAAGGATCTAAAATCGGCAATTTTACCTCTAAAGTTTTGCGGTCAAAGGCTCAATATGGGAATTAATAGCCTCAAGCTCTAATTGGGAGCTAGAAACTAAAGAATATACCATAATTTTTTAGATATATACCACTGAGCAAATTTTATTAACAAAATTTTAGCAATGTGGCAAACGACTGAGCCGATCGAATTACCTTTGAAAGCACTTCGCGAAGACAAGCTTAACACTGCTGAGAGATTTGTTGTCACTCGGCCCTGCAGTCGAGAACGCAGAATCCACGAGTACCAGCCTGCAAGCACGGTAGACAGATCCCAAGTCCAAACTACCTAGAACCTGGCCAATGTCAGCACGAGCGGCAAAATCCCCAGCCATTGCGAGCCTAAAGACAGGCGCTCTTGGCGAGCCAAACCCACCCACTTCCCAGCAAACTTTTCTGCTACCCCAAGATTATTGTACCATTAGTATCTAGTCATGAAGACAGATAAAAGGCTATAATTAAAGGTTACTCAAATCCAGTATACGGGGACAATCCCGAATCTCGGTATCCCAAATCGCAAATTGTTTGAGGTTTTTTCCAAGTCGGTGAAAAATGAACAGACACTGGCGCGCCACCATGCTAATGAAACTCGCGGTGACAGTGTGCGACCCGCCGTTCAAGCAGGTGAAGGCAAAAGTTCGTCGGGCTCGCAGCTATTCCGAGCAGGAATCAGCCTCCCGGCAGGGAAACTCGCCCCTGAGTCGCAGAATTTGAAAGCACTTGGAATTGATAGAAGCGGGCATTTGGTGCGGAAGTACCGACTAACCTATCATAGGCAATAGAAGCGCTCCGAAGGCAAAAGGTTAATTAACAGTTGTCAGAAAATATTAGTAAATTATTGACGGACTCGCATTCAGATTATTCTATCTATTGGCATCGCTGCCGCCTGACTTCAGTCTTTTGTCGGTAAAGTTTCTCCCAAGCCGCATTCCCAGAGGTTCCGCCCTTGAATTCTCAGAAGTACAAAATTCAAGCACTGATTGCTGAGATAGACGAGGTACTCAGCAAGCCCGCACCCCGCTTGCCTTGGACGGGTTCTCTTGATACTGTCCACCAGCGCCAACTTTTAGAGCGAGTTCGCGCTTATCTGGTTTCCTCAGACTCAAAGCTAACGGCCCCAAAGGCCCCCGCCCGCCCAAATGTCCGCCCGCAACCAGTTCCAGTACCCAAAGTGCCTCTGCCCGCCCCTGGCCCCTCAGCAGCAGAGCAAATCATGCTTGCCGTAACCGGAGAAATCAGCAACCTGCGTTCCAACCTGACAGGGCCGCTCCAAGAAGACATAGAAGCTCTGCGGCAAGAGCAGCAAGCTCTAATTCAAGAAATCAAACAGCTAGAAGCAAAACGGCAGCAGCAACAATCCCTAGCTCAACAACAAGCCAACCAACAGCAAATCATTGCTGAATTCTTGCAGGTACTGACTGCTCGCTTGGAAGAGACCTTGACTAGCGATTTCTCCCAAATTCTAAGTTCCCTAGAAAATCAGTTATTGCAAAGCATCTCAGCACCATACTCTTTGGGCAGTGCGCCTGATGAACAATCGGCTATTGACGTAACACTTAACCGACAAACCTCAGAAGAACACCCGCTGCTGACGCCGGGTCAGAGGTTGGAGCAAATGCAACTTTTCCAATCTCATGCTGACAGTCTGCTGATGAGTCTCGATTCTAGGATGGCTATCGTGTTCGAGGCTTTGCAAGCAAATCTGCAAAGCTATCAAGCTTCCTTGACACAAGAACTCGAAAATATGTACGGTTTGAGCCAGCAGAGCGAGGCGATGTTCGCGGCTTTGGTCAACCACTTAGCTGCACAGTTGGGGCGAGAAGCTTCATCCTACGTTCAACAGCCGATCGATTTAGCAAATAATCTCGAAACCGTCACCCCAACAGCAGCCGATCAATCTCCTGTCGCTCCAGCCCCTTCAAATACTGCGATCGAGCACTCAGCCGCAGAGAGTCAGACGGGAGACTCGGTGCAGGAAATTCGCACCGGTGAATTCGGAGAACAAGACAGATTTCCCTACGCCGGTACAGAAATTTCTCCGCAATTCAGACAGTTGAGGCGCGATCGCGACCGCATTCAAGCCCCAGGTTTGCTCCCGAAGTTGGAAGATAATTTGTTGGGTTCTACCGCCGAAATATCTCGAAATGCAACTCGGTTTACTGGCGGTGAATCGGAGAATAGGCTAACAGAAACCGAAGAAGAGATTGAGGATTTGTATGCAAGTTTGTTTGCGGGAGAAGCGGTTCCTGAAGTAGAATTAGAAATCGAAACTTTCCCGGTAGAAAATAATGTAATTGAGACCAAAAGTGAAGGTGTAGAATATCAAGCTGCGACGGATAAGGAAACTGCCGAATCGCTAAAAATGACCGAAGATTTGTTTGTAAATCTGCTGGATGAAGGCGAATCTCTGGAAGAGACTTTAGTAGATGAAGATTCAGACTTTGTAATGGGGAATTCTGTAGAGTCTCTAACTTTAGATAGTGCAGATTTATTTGAACCGCAAGTGGCAACAGTACCTCAAGTTTCAGAAGCACCACCCTCAACCGCTGAGGTGCAACTTGACGGGGACGATCGAGAAAATCTAGAAACGGGTCAAAACCAAGGCGAGCAGTTCGGCGCTACACTCCCTCAATCACCAGCTTTGCCGTTGAGAACGCCTGGAGAAATTAGCCCTCACCGACCCAGTGCTACCCCCGCTGTGCCAAGTGCCGGTGACGTTCAAACTGGCGAGTTTGACTCATCCTCGCAGCGGCTCGATGATGGGTACATCCAAGCTTCGCCGGACGAGGATTTGCTGCCGGTCGAGGCATTAGAAGATGACCTCGATCGAGCTCTTAATTTGGACAACAATACTCTGGAACTTTTGGAGGCAGACCTCTACAATCTGGAGGGATTGGAAAATACTAGCTTCGGGCGATCAAATTTCTCAGCCGCTAACAGCTTGGATTTATCGGCGAGTTCCCCCGAAGGCATTGCAAACAATCCCTTTGCGGAGGCGGCAGAGGAAGAACTCGGCACGCTGGAGGATTTGTTCTCCGATGTGTTGGAACTCTCCTCTGATGATGAACCTTTTGTTTTGGAAAACGAACTTGAGGATGATTTGTTTGCGGAGGAAGAGGACTCGAATTTGACGCTAGACGAGATTTTGGCTAGTTTAACCGAGACCGATCGACCTTTGACTGATTCTCCCCCTCCAGAAACTGCCGAAACTAACGAACTGCGATCGAGTCCTCCAGAAAGTCAAAAAAAAAACCTAATTTCGACAGAGAGTAAAGCAGCAGTTGTTGAGGGGAAAACTGATTTTAGCGAGTTTGCCGGAACACAGCAGCAAGACTCGGCTGGGCATTCTGCAGCAGGTGCGATCGCCCCATCCCCAGAACGCCGGAATTCTAGCTGGTATTTGGGCATTGATTTCGGTTCCAGCGGCCTGTCTGCGGCTTTGCTCGATCGCACCAGCGGCCAGTTGCACCCAATTTACTGGGAAGCATCGCAGGCTGAGGCTTCCCCAACAGACCCCAGCTTTCGGATTCCCTCGGCTGCGGTGCTGGCGGAAACAGCCCCAGGCAGCCCAGGGTCAGAGGTGACAGTCAAGTCGGTGGGATTCCGACCCCAGGCTTTGGCTGCAGGAGAATTTTTACTGGAAAATTTTAAATTGCCTTTAAAGGTGGGCATTCCTTATCAGCGGGAGGCTGCTGGGATGTACGAACCGCTGTTGCAGTGGTCGCCCTTGCAGGCTTTTTCGATCGCCTTGCCGCTGCAAGCTGTGCGGGCGCTGCTGGCTACTTTGAATCCGAGGAAGCAGGGGCAAAAATTTGCCGAATCCGAGGAAATTTTGGATTCTGCAATGCCGAGGGCGAATTTTGCAGGATTGCCAGTTTCCAATTTAATTTGTAGGGCTTCGGGACTAACGCCAGAAACTCTTGATGCGGCGCTTTTAGACTTGCAGGGTGTAATTTTGGGGACTCCGGCCGGCTGGTCGGATGTTTATATGTTTAATCTGCGGGAGGCGGTTTTGGGCGCGTCTCTGGTGGCTTCTGGTTCGCAAATTTTTGTGGTGGAAGATGCGATCGCCACTTTGCTTGCGGCTGTAAGTCCTGTGAAAAATGGCATGGAAGTCGAGTCGTCAGCCGTGGATTCTGCTAAGGGCACTGAAGAAGCTGCACCGCTGACTGTGAATGCTTCGTCTTTTAGCGGGGGAACTTTGATTTTGAATGCGGGGGCGGCGACGGTGGAATTAGCTTTAGTTGAGTTGCCGTCCAATCTTCAAGATTTAACTCGTGCTGATTTTACTTGCCACAGTTTTGGTTTTGCGGGCGATGCTTTCGATCAGGATATTATCTGTCAGTTGTTGGCTAAAAATGAAACTTGGGGAATGTCGATCGATTTGCCACGTCCTGGCCATCCTGATTTGCCGAGCCGCTATCAATTGCAGCAGCGGTTACAAGGTTCTGCTTTTGGTCTGCAATTGTTAGAAGCGGCAAGGCAAATAAAAGTTATTTTGCAACATCAAAAAAGTTTTGCTTTGGATATTGGTCAGCAGCATTGGGATGTGAAGCGCAAAGATTTGGAAAGTCTGGTTTTAGTGCCTTTTGTGCAGCAGTTGAACCGTGAATTGAATGCTTTGCTCAGCCGCGCGGGAATGTCGCCGGCGGGAATTAATCAGGCGATTTGTGCCGGGGGTATGGGTGCTTGGCCTGCGATCGCCCGCTGGTTGCGGCAGAAGTTGCCGAATGCGATCGTGGTTCAAGACCAGGAATTGCAGGGCGATCGAGATATTTTTGAGATTCACAATTCTGCATTAAATTCTGTATCTCAAAGTACAAATTTTCCCCAAAAAATTGGTCGAGTGGCCTGTGGGTTAGCGAGTTTGGCTCTCTATCCTCAAATTTTGGATGTGTCGCAGCAGCAGTACAGCGACTTTTTTCTGCTGTGGGAATTAATGCAGGTTTTGGGCGGGGAAACTCTGAGCTTTCAGGAAATTTTGCAGTTGTTGGAACGCCAGGGCGTGAATACCCGTACCTGCGAGCCCCGGATTTTGCGGATTTTGGAAGGAAATTTGCCGGCGGGACTTGTGCCTGCGGAGGAAGATTTCATACTGCTGGGCGATAAGTCGAGGCAAAATCCCGATTGGGAAGCAATTTTGGCCGAGCCGCTTTTCTTTGAAGATGTCTCACGGGGTTATCGTTTGAATCTCGAACACGCCTCTGTTGTTCGTGAATATTTAGGCAAACTCGCCTCTAGCAGCCAGCAAAAATTGTTAGAGCCGCTAACACTTGCTTGGGATGTTCGCACCGATATTTATCGCTAAACGGCAAAAAACCCGGTTTCTCAGTAGAATCCTCCCTGTCTTCCGGGAAGAGTCCTAGCCGAAACCAGGTTTTTTTGGGTACTGGACTAACTTTTTTATGTAAATTTACGTAATTTTACATAAAAATTATACGTTTTTAGAAAAACTACATAGAAACTTTATAAAAGTGTGATGGCTTTTTAAAGATTGTGCAAAGCTCAGCACTTCAGGTTCTGCAGATTTGGGATGGCTAATAAGATGGACGTAAGAGATCGTTAAAGTTGAGAGAAATCATATGAAATTTCCGATGGGTGCCTCGTCGAAATCATCATTATCAGAAATGCTGTCCTTATTTTTTCAAGAGTCTACTTACAAAGTCTGTGTATCAAAACAACAGCATCACCGATCCGTAACGAGCAAGGTAAAACGGTCGATCGATATTTTGGGTGCGCTGCTGGGACTGGCAATTGCTGCTGTGGTGGCGGTGCCGGTGGCAGTGGCGATGCTGTTGGACAATCCGGGCCCGCTGCTTTACAGTCAAGTCCGCTGCAGCTTCAAAGGGCGACATTTCAGAATATGGAAATTTCGATCTATGGTTGTCGGTGCAGAAAATCTCAAACATTTAGTTAGCAACCAAGCCAAGGGTCACATTTTTAAGAATGAAAATGACCCGCGAATTACGCGCGTCGGCCGCTTCTTGCGGAGCACGAGTTTGGACGAGTTGCCTCAATTCTGGAATGTGTTAGTTGGCGACATGAGTTTGGTGGGAACTCGACCGCCAACTCCCGATGAAGTTGCTGCCTATGACGAGTTCCACTGGCAGCGTTTAAATGTCAAACCCGGTCTGACTGGGGAGTGGCAAGTCAACGGACGGTCTAGAGTTAAAGACTTTGACGAGATTGTCCGCATGGATCTCGACTATCAGGGCAAGTGGTCTGTTGTCTACGACATCACTCTGATTTGCAAAACAATTTTGGTTGTCTTAAGTAAAAACGGTGCGTGTTAATAGACTTGCTGTTTTGGGGGGTTTTTGGATTTTAAATTTTAGGAAAAATAGGGGATGAAATAGTAGGAAACGGATTAAATATATGTTAATAGAATTAGCGATTGGTGACGCTTACGGTGCTGGTTTTGAATTTGTTGACCAGCAGACGATCGAATTGTACAACAATCTCAACGGTTACATCAAGCATCCCCGCCACGACATCCAGCCTGGATGTTACACAGACGATACGCAGATGAGTTTAGCCGTCGCAGAAGCTATCGTCAGCCGAGAACCTTGGACACCGGAACTTTTAGCCAGCAAATTTGTTGCAGCTTTTCAGCGCGATCGGCGATTTGGTTATGCTGGTAAATTTTACAATTTTTTGCTACAAGTTCAAGACGGAAAAGAATTCTTAGAAAAAATTCACTCCGCTAGCGATAAAAGCGGATCGGCGATGCGAGCCGGGCCGATTGGCATTTTTCCTACTATTGAAAAAGTCATCGAAAATGCTACCATTCAAGCTGCCATTACTCACAACAGTCCTGATGGCATTAATGCAGCTATAGCAGCAGCTTTGATGTCCCATTACTTTATTTATCAGCTAGGTTTAAAGAAAAATTTGGGAAATTTTCTAGAAAGGCACGTCGCTGGTGAGTGGTCGATACCTTGGCAAGGAGAAGTCAGCGTTAAAGGTTTGGTCTGTGTTAGAGCAGCTATTACTGCCGTCATGCGAAATCATAGTATGAGCAAACTGCTCCAAGATTGCATTGCCTTTTCGGGAGATGTCGATACAGTAGCAACTATTGCTTTAGCTGCTGGTTCCTGTAGCAGTGAAATTGCCCAAGACCTGCCAGAAAATCTGGTACAAGGATTAGAAAATCAATCTTACGGTCGAGATTATATCATAGAACTGGATCGAAAGTTAATGAATTGTGCGATCGACTTTTGACTTCTTCCTGAGATAGGTTACATCCGTTAAATTCCTTACACTGTATCGTTGCCAAACTTCTTTCTATTATGAATTTGCCTAATTTGCCTAATTTGATTACTTTTTATAGCTTGCTGGAAGTGCCTTTTGTGCAGTAGTTTAACCGCCAATTGAATACTTGGCTCAGCCGCGCGGGAATGTCGCTAGTGGGGATTAATCAGGCGATTTCTGCGGGGGTTATGGGTGCTTGGTCTGCGATCGATCGCCTGCTGGTTGCGGCAGAGAAGCTGCCGAATGCGATCGTCGTTCAAGACCAGGAATTGCAGGTCGATTGAGATATTTTTTAAATCCACAATTCTCTATTAAATTCTGTATCTTAAATTACAAAAATATCAGAAAAAAAATAGTCTAGTTGCCTGCGGGTTGGGGAGTTTGGCTCTCTATCCTCTAGCAGCAGCAATGCCAAAAATTGTTAGAGCCCCTCACAATTACTTCGGATATTCGCACCGATAGTTATCGGTAAGTATATAGACTTATCTAACCCCATTAGATAAAGATTATAGTCCTGGACGCAACGGTCACACTTAAGTCAATTTGTATGGTGCGTCAGACCTCGTTGTTATTGGTCGATTATCAAGGGTTTCAGGTTTCGGGCAACCCTACCAATTGTGCCAGTTGCGTAAGTTTTGAATAAGAAACAGAATACCCAGAACCCGCAGCACTTACAGCAGAATTCAGGAGTCAAGAGCGTTACCCTGACGAAGGCCATAACAGCGAATAGTCAGAATCAGTTTGTGCTTTTTCAGTAAAAATACTGGATTTTCTTATAAGAAGATATACTTTTGGAGAAGAAATTCACACCATCTTTATAAAAGTATGTTTTTTTTAAAGATTGTGTAAAGAAGAGCCTTTACCGGTTGTGGGAAATTTGGGGCTCTCATAAGATGTAGCCAGATTCAGCTATTAAAAATATTTGAGTCTTTAGTCTCAAGTCCAGACCAATTGCTTCACACTTCAAAATCCGCAATTTTCATTTTCTGGGGACTACAAATGGTAGCGCAAAACTTTAGCAATCAAAACCTGGTAGGCAATAACTTTAGTGGGCAAAATCTGAATGGTTCCACATTCTTTAAAGCGAGACTGGAAAATGTCTTGTTCAGGCGCAACGCTCAAGGTACCCGCACTCAACTCAGAGGTACCAACTTTGAAGAAGCCTTTCTCCTGAATGTAGATGCAACGGATGCGATTTTTGCTGCCAATACCAGCTTTGGACCGGCGAATTTTTATAAAGCGACCTTAGAAAACGTCAATTTCAGTCGCGCCAACCTAACAGGAGTAAATCTCTCCCTGATCAGCACAAAATTCATCAACCTGTCCAACGCCAACCTGACCAATGCCATTCTGCATGAGGCCAATCTCAGCGGCGAACAATCGGATCGACCGAACCTTAGAGGTGCCAACTTTACCGGGGCTGATTTCTACAAAGCGAAGCTGAAAGCGGCTGACTTTACGGGCGCCAATTTGACCAATGGCAAATTCCAAGGTGCTGACCTGGAAGGAACCTTGTTGATCGATGCGAACTTTACCGGCGCTCAATTCGACGCATCGACTAATTTCACAGACATTATCCTCAGCAACACCATCTTTGACCTTGCCAACCTGAGTGAGGTTAATCTGACGGATACCGACCCACCCGATGGATTGACACGGACAACTTCTCGCTTTCGCGGAGCCAATATGGCTGGCTTTAGTGCCGAAGATGTCAATCTGGCTGGTGCTGACTTCAGCCCCCATGCAAATGGTACGCGCACTCAAATGGGCGGTGCTAGTTTCGCAGATTCTGAGTTGAACAACGCGAACCTGACTCAGGTGATTGCAGAAGGCATATCCCTGGACGGTGCTAACTTGAGCAATGCAATCATGGTTGGTGCCGATCTCAGCAACGCCAACCTGGCTGGAGCAATTCTCGTTGACGCTAACCTGACGGGTGGAGTCGAGTTAGACAACGCTCTTATTGAGAAGAGTAATGTGGCTGGAGCCAACTTTACAGGGGCAAACCTGGCAGGCGCTAACCTGAAGGAGGCGGTTGGAGATAACCTGACCAAGTTTAGAAACGCCAATCTGACAGGCGCCAACCTGGAAGTGGGGAGTTTTATCGGTACCGACTTCACCAATGCCAACTTAACTAATGCCAACCTGGGCAAAGCCAACTTCACCGATGCCACCATGGTTGGGGCGAACCTGACCGGGGTCAATGCAGTCGATGTTGTGGGTCTGACGATCGGGACTAGCGGCAACGAGACCCTAACTGGAACCGGCAGCAAAGATAATATCTTCGGGATGGACGGCGATGACTCCATCAATGGCGGTGACGCGGATGATTACCTGGATGGCGGCAGTGGTGCTGATATCCTGACAGGCGGCCCCGGCAATGATGGGTTGTTTGGTGGTGCGGGAAATGACACCCTCACGGGCGGCGGTGGCAGAGATACCATTTACTACCGCAGCGGTCATGGTTCCGATCGCGTGAATGGTTTCACCCTCGGCTCCAGCGGAGACATCCTATCCTTCAGCGGAATTGCAGCGATCGATGTGGTGCAATCTGGCGCGAACACTCAATTGCGATCGGGTAATGGCATTGCTGGCGATGCCGGTTTTGGCACAGGCGCGCTGTTGATGACCCTAGCCAACACTTCGTTTACGGCGGCTAATGTGACCACCAATGTCAGCTCGACCAATCGTCCAATCTTCCAGTTCTCGTAACCTCATATATCAAGTCCGAGCAATTCCCTCCGCTTCGCTGGGTCCCTAATGACAATGCTTTGACAGTAAGGCTTTTCGATATTTCTATTAAGGCGATCGATCGGACATTATCTCAACCGGAGTCTTTGTGATGATTTCTCGCATTTTATTTCTCCTCTCCATGCCTTGGCATCCCCCTTTTCAACGTTGGAAAGGGGGGAAATGGTGAGGATTGCCAGCGGTAACGAAGCACCGAATTCTAGGGTGCACTAATCACTTTTGTGCGATGCCGACAGTTCAAATAACACTACGACACACTTACATAACAACAGGAGAAAATTATGGCTATCAGAAATGGAACTCCAGAACCCGATACCCTGACCGGAACCAATAACGCCGACATAATTCGCGGCTTTGGCAAGGAAGATCTGCTGTATGGCTTAGGCGCTAACGACAGCATCTACGGTGGAGACGACAAAGACACTATGTATGGTGGTGCTGGAGCCGATAGTCTCTTTGGAGAAAACGGCGAAGACGATCTATATGGTGAGGATGGTAACGACTTCCTCTACGGTGGGCTGGAGAAGGACAACCTGTATGGTGGAATCGGAGCCGATCGACTTTTTGGCGATTCAGGCGAAGACTCATTGTATGGCGAGGATGGCAATGACATCCTGTACGGAGGCTCAAATGCCGACGATGCCAACGATGGTAAAGATTTCCTCGATGGTGGGGCTGGAAGAGACCGAGTCTTTGTAGGTTTCGAGGATACAGGGTTTGGTGGTGCTGGCGATGACACCGTGATTGGTGGCTTTACCGATGACAAGATCTACGGCGATGATGAAAAAGGCGAAATTTTTGGCGGAGCAGATTCCCTGGTTGGAGGCGACGGCAACGACACCCTCTACGGAGAAGGCGACAGCTTAGCAGGCGGCGGCAACGATACCCTCGATGGTGGCGTAGGCAATGATACTCTGCTCGGCTATGCCGGAAGTGACTCCCTGTTTGGTGGCGATGGTATTGACTTCCTCGATGGTGGCGATGGCAATGACATTCTCGACGGTGGTGCTGGCACCAGCACTCTGATCGGTGGCGCTGGCTTAGAAACCATCAGGGGTGGTGCTGAAGGCGACTTCATTGACGGCGGAGAGGGGAATGACAACCTCAATGGTCTCGGTGGCAATGACACTATCTATGGCGACTACGGAGTTGCTGAAACACTGGCTGGCGATGACATCCTCAATGGTGGTGCAGGCGATGACTTCCTGGATGCTGGTGCAGGAGTCGATCGCATCATCGGTGGCGCTGGCATTGACCTGCTGTTTGGCGGCGAAGATGCGGAAACTCAAACCGCCCGCGACACGCTAACCGGCGGGGCTGACACCGACTACTTCCAGTTGTTATTCACCGATTTTGTGCCCGAACCAATCGATCCCGGTGAGCCAGTTGTTACTCCTCCTGCTGGTGACTACATCGTTGACTTCGTGAAAGGCACTGACTACTTCTTACTGGAGGGGATTACCTTTGAGCAGCTATCGTTCCAGAACATCTCGCTGACAGTTAACGGGGTTGCTACTCCGAGCACTCGGATCTACGTCACGCCTGAAGCCGGAATTCCGATTTCTCAAGCGGAAACGCTAGCTGTGGTTCAAGGAGTGCGTCAATTTAACGCCTCGCATTTCGTTGAGGAACCACTCATTTAATTAACGGGACTTCAACAAATTTTAAGCCCAAACCAAGCGCAAACTGGCTTTAGACGCGGTAAATAAGTTCATTTTTTCTAGCCACCACCGCACAAATCTATATTCTGTCCCTTGACAGTTTTTATCTCCTGATGTCTCTTTAAAGGCACCAGGACTTTAGTCTTTGACCAGGAATCCGCAGATTCTTTTTCTTCATGCCAATTTCCCTGCCCAGTTTGGCCTTGTCGGTAGCCGCGCTCGCCAAAGATTAGCCTAAGCTAGTGAACTCTGTTTCAGAATTTTTCTAGCCAGTTAAGATCGCCAATCGCGAGTAAAAATCGAATTCGATCGCGCGAGGCGACACAACAAATTGAGCCGATAAATTCTCCAATCTTGTGACAAGTATAATCAGAATGTTGTTTAATTAAGTAAATCCACCTGATTATCAGTCGTGTAAATGTTAAATTAAGGAAAGCCTTGGTAGAGTAGCCCTTAATTTTTGATTTATGAATTTGCCTAATTTGATTACTTTTTCTCGCTTACTGGGAGTGCCTTTTCTGCTCTACGGTTTGTACGACCCAAGCCCGCAAAGCCGCTGGATTTGCACCGCAATTTTTGTGGTAGCTGCGGCTACTGATTGGCTGGACGGCTATTTGGCTAGGAAGCTGAATCAAATTACCGATTTGGGAAAGTTTCTCGATCCTTTGGTGGATAAATTGTTGGTGCTCGCGCCGCTTTTGGTATTGATTGAGTTGGGGAAAATCCCGGCTTGGGGAGTGTTTTTGATTTTTGGTCGGGAGTTGACAATTGCGGGGTGGCGTGTTAATAAAACTACGATTTCGGGAGCTAATATTTGGGGCAAGTTGAAGACGGTGAGTCAGATTGTGGCGATCGCACTTTTAATTGCTCCTCTGTCTGAAGCGTGGAATTTTTCGGCATTAATTGCTTTTTGGGTTTCTGTAACTTTAACTTTGATTTCTGGCGCTATTTATCTGTGGCCGGAACAGGAAATAAAAGAAAAGTAAGGGAGTTTTATATATTATGAAACACGCGCTTTCCCCGAGTCCGGCAGGGGTTTAAACCCCCGGCGGACTTGTGGAAAAGCGAGGATTTATCAAGATTACTTCCCCTTAATAATGACTCCCAGATTTCCGGTAGTGCACCGCTGTCACCCCATCATTTTGCAGCAAATGACCGTTTTCAATCGCTGCATAAACTACCCAGTGATCGCCGCATTCCATCCGACTTATTACCTCGCATTCCAAATAAGCTAAAGCATCAGTCAAAACCGGACAGCCGTTGCTAGCTTCCATTGTTTCGACTCCGGCAAATCTGTCTTCTCCGGGAGCAAAGTTTTTCATGAAATTCTTCCGCAACTGTCGCCCTTCGGCTAAGATATTCAGCACAAATTTATCTCCGGCGTACATCAAAGCTTCGATCGATCGATCTTTCGCCACCGCAATCGTCACACCGGGCGGATTAAAAGTTGCTTGCGACACCCACGAAGCCAGCATCGCACTGCTAACCTCCCCCCGCTTCGCCGAGAGTACACACAGCGAACCAACCAATCTCCCTACTGCTTGTTCAGTGCGATCGCTCCCTGCTGCTAACTGCGGTTTCGGTGCCCGCAATTTTTGCGATCGAATCAAAGCTTGAGCAAAATCCGTTCCCGCTTCTTTGCACTCGTGAATTGTGGCCGCCGTCGGCTTAAATTTAGCTCGAATCGGCTCAAATCCAATTCGATACCCAGCATCTTTCAGCTTATTTTCCACTAAGTCGATCGCCTCTCCACTCCAGCCAAAAGAACCGAAAACCCCCGCTAATTTGCTCTTAGTTGCGGTAGATAAAACAATCCCCAAAGCAGTTTGAATTTGCGTCGGAGCGTGTCCTGCTAGCGTGGGAGTTCCGATGATAAATCCCGCGCATTTTTCGATCGCCTCTTGAATTTCTCCCGGTTCGGCAAATTCGCAGTTAATACTTTCCACCGCAACGCCGGCTTTCGTAATTCCTTTGGCGATCGCCTGCGCTAAAGTAGCCGTATTTCCGTAAGCAGAAGCATAAATCAAAGCAACTGTCAAGTCTTTTGAATTTTGTTGCTGGCTCCATTCCCGATACAAATTGCTCAGTTCATTAAGGCCGTAACGGACGATCGGGCCGTGACCGGGAGCATAAAATGCTGCTGGTAAATCGGCGAATTTATCCATTGCCGTCAGCACTTGTTTTGCCTGAGATGCGTGCAGAGAATCGTAATAATAGCGCCGATCTTCGCTGTAAACGCTCCAGCCTTCATCGAATACTTGGTCGCCGCAAACGTGAGCTCCAAATAGTTTGTCCGTGAACACGATTCGAGTGTGCGGATCGTAGGTGCAAAGTTGGTCAGGCCAGCGGGGAGTCGGAGTCGCAATGAATTTTAAGGCGTGACCTTTTCCTAAGTTGAGAGTTTCTTCTCCCCGAACGATCATAATGTTTAATTCTTGGTCTGGAAAAGCGGCTCGCAAACTAATTGCGGCGGGATTCGTGCAAACCAAAGCTACTTCAGGAGCTAATTCTAACAGAGCTTTAATCGTAGTTGCTCTGTTAGCATTGAAATGCCCCAAAATTATGTAATCCAGCTTTGTCAAGTCCACCCGTTGCTGCAAAAATTCCAGGTAATTTTCAGTAAAAGATTCCCCCGGCGGGTCGAACAAAGCAGTTTTGTCAGCTTGAATAATATAGCTATTTGCTGTCGTACCCTTTTGCAGCGAATACTCGACTTCAAATTTGAGTCTGTCCCAAGTGCGCGATCGCACAATAAAAGTATCGAGTGCGATCGGGATAAACTGCACGTCGCGGGGTTTGGCATCGGATGCGAGTCTAGGAGTCAAAGTGTTAGTCATTAATTGCACCTATGAGAAACTGAACTACAGAACTTCTTTTGATTTCGTGCCAAAACTTGGTATCTACAATGTCAAACCTTGCACCTCGACCCTGTAAATTGGTATCCAGGTCAATCAGAAATTCCCTGGTTGTCAAATCATCCCCAATTTGGATAAAGCTCACTCCAATTTCTTCATCTTTATCTATGGTATTGGCCGCACTTACAAGAATTTCGGCAACAGCAGCAGTATTTTCTGGTTTTTGATCTAGGACTGCAACAATTATTGCTCCGTTCTTCCCTTTGGCATTTGGTTTGCTTGCGAAATAATCACTAAAAGTTGCTTTCAGAGCTTCTTCCAAATTAATTGCAGTCGGGTTTTCTGAATCCGGTTCCGTATTTTGTCGCTGCAAAATTTGAGCTAACCGGGCAACATTTGAATTTTTATACTTCCACATAGGAGTAGAAGCTTCGTAAAGGGTGATGCCGTCGCTGTCAAATTCCTGACATTTTTTTGCTAAGTCGATCAGAGATGCCTGTGCTTCTACCCAATCCTCGTACCAAGGATGGTGAGGGTCTCTGCTGGCATCGCTTCTGGCAATAATAATTGTGTAATCTCGGTCTTCTAAAAGATTGGCAGGCATTGGCAATTCCCCTATTAAAATGGAGTCTAAATGACAACGGTTTGCCCGGTTTGCTGCTTGTGGCGCACCCAACACCCTGAACCTGGTAAGGTGCGCCACAAGCACCCAAAGTTGAGAGTTTTTGGCTAGCCAGTTGTGTCCTGGACTGTAATTGTAGGGTGCGTCAGTAGATAGTCGATGATGAAGTCGAATAAAACATCGGCTGACGCACCTTACTAATATGTTGGGGGTGTGTTGACTCAGACAGTCGATCAATATATCGTTGGATTTCCCTCTTGCTTCTGACAACTGACAACAGTCAACTGACAACCCTCAACTGAATTCCTAATAATGATTTCCGACTTTTCGGTGGTGAACTGCAGGCAGTGCATCGGGATTGGAGACGCGGCCACTATCGACGATCGCATATACGATATGATGATCCGAAAGTTCCATCCGGCTGACTACTTCGCATTCCATGTACGCCAAAGCATCTGTCAAAATCGGAGAACCGTTGGTTGCTGGTTGAGTTTTAACTCCGGCAAATCGATCTGCACCAGGAGCAAAACGCTTTAAAAAGTGCCTCATCAAAGTTTGATAATTGCCTTCTTCGAGCACGTTGAGAACAAATTTATCTCCCGCGTGCATCATCGATTCGATAGCCCGATCCTTCGCAACTGCTATTGTTAAACCTAGCGGTTTAAAGCTAGCTTGAGTTACCCAAGAAGCCAGCATCGCACCGCTAACATCGCCTTTTTGGGCGGTGATGATGTACAGTCCGCCGCTGATTCGTCCCAAAGCTTTATCGAGGTCGCTGTCGAGGGATTTCATCTGTTTGACAGCCTTGTCCCGCGTCAGCCACTGTCCCAAGTCGGTGCCTGCTTCGTCGCAAAGTTGATAACTAGCTTCTGTCGGTGATTCTTTAATTAAAATGTTGGGAAATGCTTCTTTTAAACCCAACTCTTTGAACTTGTTTCGCAGCGGGTAAATCGATGCGTCATCGCCACCGCCGGATTCGCACAAACCGAAAGATTGTTTGTTGTTAGCCGCAACTAAAATTGTGTTGATAGCAGCTTCGGCATTCGCAGCAGCCGTACCACTACTCGGCGGCGAACAAATCACGATACCGGCGGCGGTACCAACAAGTTCGCGGACTTCTTGCAAGTCGGCGATTCTCAAATCCATCATTTCCACAGCGACACCGGTTTTGGTGATACCGTGGGCGATCGCTTGGCTGAGTCGATCACTCCATCCGTAGTCGGAGGTGTAAAATACCGCTACAGTGGTTTCTGCCTTAGCTTGCGCTTGGCTCCACTTTTTGTAGCGTCCGGTAAGTTCAACTACGTTGTGTCGCAGCAAGGGGCCGTGACCGGTCGCAACTGTACTGATTTCTCCCAACTCTGCCATCCGCTTCATCGCACTGAGTACCGATCGAGCATTGGGAGCCATCAAACACTCATAATAAAAGTGGTAATCTTCCTCAACTGCTGCTAAATCGTCATCGAAGGTGCTGTCGGAACAGTAGTGCATCCCGAAAGCATCGCAGGTGAACAGCACTTGAGTTTTGCTGTCGTAGCTGAAAATAGTATCGGGCCAGTGCAAGTTCGGCGCCGATACAAATTCGATAATGTGGCCGTTTCCTAAATCTAGTTTGTCCCCGTTTTTGACTACCAATCGCTCAAATGGTTGGTGTACAAGGTTTTCTAAAAATTGAATTGCTACTTTTGCCCCCACGACAATGGCTTGGGGTGCCAACGCCAGCACGTCTTTGACTAAACCGCTGTGGTCTGGTTCGGTGTGGCTGATAATTAAATAGTCAATCTCTTTGGGGTCAATTTCGCCCGTCAGAGTTTCCATGTATTGCTGGCGAAACTTCTCGTGCGAGGTATCGACGAGGGCTGTTTTTTCACCGCGAATGATGAATGAGTTGTAAGTTGTACCGTTTTTGAGTCCGAATTCGATGTCAAAGCGGTCTCTATCCCAGTCCAGGCATCGAATTGCCGTTGTATCAGAGGCAATTTCGACTTTTTCCACCGTCAATCTGCGTTGGACTCGTTCAGTCAGCGCTACCATCAGTGCCTCCTTGTCTGTTACCCATTACCTTATTGTCTTCATTCTGACACGTTTTTTTTGTAAATCTTTATAAATTTTCTTATGAGGCTGTTAAGTATCCCAAAAGTTATGGCATAAGGCAGTTCGGCAACGCGCACTGAATCGGGATTTAACGGATTTGAGGAAGAAGGAAAATTCAATAAAATCAATTTTGGATCTATAAACAGTTGACAATAAACTTATCTCTGTGGTAATAAAAATGAGTTCAATCGGTTGGGCGATCGCCACTTTAGAAGAATATCACTCAAATGCGATTCTCGATCGCGCGGCGATTTGGATTAGGGACAATAACTCGGCATTTAAGTCAACCTTATCAAACGTCAAATGCGATCGCGTTCTCTTATTCCAGATTTCTTTAAAAAGTCGGGGATTTGGGGATAATGATAGAAGAAAAAAATTTCCAATCCGTAATCAAAAATCTACTTATTGATGTAAAGCTATGTCTGAAACTTCCTTTGATAAAACTAATTTTGGTGGGCAATTAGGACACGGGCAACAGGGATTGCAGGAGTGGTGGGAACTAGAAACTGCCCCAAATATACCGACTGTGAAATTGCCATCTTGGTTTGATTCCCCATCTTGGGCAGGGGTGTTTCATTCTCTTGTAGGGGCAGCCCCCCGTGGCTGCCCCCATGTCTAAAACGCCTGTGAAATCGTCTGTGGGGGGGTAGGCTCGTGGGGGTAGGCACGGGGGCACTACCCCTACAGAGTCAAAATTGCGATTTTCGTGAGAATGAAACCGCCCTGATTGTTGTCGGCTCTGAACCACCAAACAAGCTGGAATCCTGTAACCCGATACCACCTCTGTTGAGACCACCACCAATAGTAGCGTTGGTGATATCGTTGTTCTCAATATCGGTATGGCCACCTGGCAACCGAATCCCATCTTGCCTGACATTGCTAACTTTGTTATTGTCGATCGTACTAGCCAAACGAAAGTCAGTAATTGAATAATCACCGACAATGCTCGCTGCACTTAACCTAGCGAAGATTTTACCCGCGTACCTCACTTTTTTGAAAAAAGCTGTAGTGAGGAGCCAGACTGATAAAAAGCATTTAACTACGTGCCGGACATATTAGTAGAGCAAGGATTGCTCGCCCTACTAATAGCCTTAGATGAGAGTGATACTTGTTGCCGCTGTACTGCCGAAACTGTAGCCCGCAGTGGGGTTAGCAAGACCTAAGCGCACAATCCCATTATTGGTACTAAATGGGTTGTCTTGAAGAGCAAAGGTTTGGCTGAGTTGGCCGTCGGCGAAGGACAACGTGCCACCAGTGGCGCCGCCCGGGTTAAGCAGGTAGTCGGTACCATATACAGGTGCAGGGCCGGCGCCTGGAGTCCCCGCCAGAATAATATAATCAATCGATGCTGCACCTAAGCCGCTTGAGCGGGTAACTGTAACCGTTGTGCCGCCCCCCTGAGCGCCGATCGAGCCGTAATTAGACGCACTATACTGGAAGACATTGCCAGATGCACTGCTGCTACCGTCAATAATGTCTAGTCTTGCTGTTGACGGAGTGCCGACGGGACCGTTGTTGAGATATAGGTTAACACTCTCAGTCATTTCAGGCACAGTATCAGCATTGACAAAGATGTTGAACGTCGTGGAAGTTACCCCAGGGCCAAAGGTGAGTACACCAGCAGTAGACGCATAATCAGCCGCAGTTCCTCCAGTTGATAGGGCGCTGCCGTCAAGAGTACTGTAGCTAATGGTTCCGGCAGCCGTAGTGGGGCCGATGCGATTGACTGTCACCGTAGCAAAGCCAGATGATTCCGGAGTGGTGAAAGTAGCCGCACTAAAAACAAACTGGCTTGCTGTTGATGTTGCTGGAGTGGGCGTCGGAGTTACCGTTGTCCCAGTTGGCGGCACATCATTAATCGTCAAAATTGACGGACCACTGCCGACATTGCCACCGAAGAGCACCAAATTCACCGTTTCCGGCGATGATTCCACATTCAAATCAGTCAAAGCCGTCACGGTGAAACTAGCGGTAGTTTGCCCCGCAGCAAAATTCAACACCCCTGTCGCCGGAGTGTAATCGCCGGCAGTGCCTGCTGAACTTGCCGAACCGTCAAGAGTCTGGTAGTTAATCGATCCAGCCGCCGTGCCACCGGTGCGAGTAACGTTAATCGTCGCCACGCCGCCTTCAGCCACCGTGTAATTTGGTTGCTGGAACTGGAAGATACTTGGAGAGGTCGGAGTTGGGGTCGGAGTTACCGTTGTCCCAGTTGGCGGCACATCACTAATCGTCAAAATTGACGGACTACTGCCGACATTGCCACCGAAGAGCACCAAATTCACCGTTTCCGGCGATGATTCCACATTCAAATCAGTCAAAGCCGTCACGGTGAAACTAGCGGTTGTTTGCCCCGCAGCAAAATTCAACACCCCTGTCGCGCTAGTGTAATCCGCTGCTGTGCCTGCTGAACTTGCCGAACCGTCAAGAGTAGAGTAGTTAATCGATGCAGCATCCGTGCCACCAGTACGAGTAACGTTAATCGTCGCCACCCCACCTTCAGCCACCGTGTAATTTGGTTGCTGGAACTGGAAGATACTTGGAGTTGTCGCCGTCGGCGTCGGAGTTGTCCCCGGAGTTGGCGGCACATCACTAATCGTCAAAATTGACGGACTACTGCCGACATTGCCACCGAAGAGCACCAAATTCACCGTTTCCGGCGATTCCACATTCAAATCAGTCAAAGCCGGCACGGTGAAACTAGCGGTTGTTTGCCCCGCAGCAAAATTCAACACCCCCGCCGCCGAAGTGTAATCTGCTGCTGTGCCTGCTGAACTTGCCGAACCGTCAAGAGTAGTGTAGCTAATCGATGCAGCCGCCGTGCCACCGGTGCGAGTAACGTTAATCGTAGCCACGCCGCCTTCAGCCACCGTGTAATTTGGTTGGGCGAACTGGAAGAGACTTGGAGATGTCGGCGTCGGCGTCGGAGTTGGCGTCGGCGTCGGCGTTGGCGTCACATCAAAGCCTTGATATTGAATACTCCGCACTAGGTAGTCGGAACTATCGGTTTTAGTGGAGGCAGCGAGGTAGGCAGCGGTGGGGTTCGCGTAGGCTGTGGCGGAGAACCGCAGTTCGTCAAAAGTAATGCCGGTGAGAGAGTCTCCTACTATCTGGAATGTGAAATTGCCATCGGTACGATCGCCAGTGAAAGTAACTCCATCTGAAGACACACCGAGCGGTTTTGGAGTGCCAGGAGCGCTGAGGCGAGTGATCGTAAAATTGCTGGCCGATACCCGCGCCCCATCCTTAAAGAGTTGCAGCGAACCAACTTCATCGCCTTGATCGTCGGCTGTAGTAGAACTTGATTTGGGAAATAATCCACTGAGGCCGATCGTGGCGCTAGTGATGTCTTTGTTATCTGCCCATTTCACCTTCAGCGTCTGAGATAGATTGGTGTTGGGGTCATAGTTGATTTCCGCCCGACTTTTAGTGGGGTCGGTAAACCAACCACTATAAGAGCCTAGGACACCAATACCAGCCGGAGCGCCGTAGCTCAACCCGCTTTTAGGGGTTTCGTTCGTTGCTAACGTGAGGTTGGCGATGGGTTCAGGGCTAGTGTAGTTCGTTTCAAAGCCATCAAAAGCTATCCCAGACAGTTGGATGCCTTGATTCTTGGCGGCAGTAGGCCATTGTGTAATTAGGTCACTGATGCTGCTGTAATTAGTGGTTGTACCCAAAGAACCAGTGAATGAAGTAGCCATAGCTTCTCCTTTGATGATGAGTAATTAAGGATTAGAAGTCACTGAAAACCAGAGGTTGGGCTTTCTTGTAGCGATCTGTTACTGCAAGAAACATTTCCTCATACGTGTAGGTAAATCAAGTAAAAATGCTTGCCCAATAAGCATCTGAAGGTATTATTGCCCCTGATCGAAGGTTGAGTGTAAATAATTACACCTACTTACACATATTTACTTAGGTATGTTTAACTTTCATCATCAATAAGTTTTATCCGGAAAAATTGCGATCTTTTTTTCAGACCTATAAAAAGCGGGTTTTCCACATCTGTAGAGGAGAGCTGAAATCCCACATTCCGGCCCCCCAAGAGGCAGCGTTCACTGCTTCAGCGGACAAAAGTGCATCAGGAGAGACAATCATGAGTAAAAATACTTAGAGTTTTATATGTCTAAGCATCACCCAGTTGGGAATTTGTGAAAATTGAGGTTCGGGTGTAAGTTAAATGTGATTCCCTTAAAAATGCGTTAGCGAAGCTGGCCGTAGGCATCGCTAAAAAACCAAGTTTATTGGTGATCCGTAATGTGATTTACGATCGCCCTCAAGATGTCAAATGGGTTCTCTACTACTGCCAGAGTGACAAAACACGGTTAATATCAGGTTCGGATAATTAGTTATAATTAAGGGCAGCCGATTCACAGGGACGCCAAACCCCCTATGCCAAAAAAAG
>NZ_JAUBRB010000087.1:0-19069 GCF_036701585.1 Microcoleus sp. POL10_C6
TTATTCTCTCCCAGCGCGGTGGCTCTAGTTCTTCTGAAGCCACCTTTCTCATCTTTATTTAGTCTAAACTACAGTAAGTCTAATATTGATTGGAAAAACTGATTTACATTTAAGTAATTGTAGATGCAGAAGTGATGCCTCATGGTCATAATGCTAGCGATATATGCTGGGAAGTAATAGTTAGTAATGGTCAGATTTTTGACTTTTTATGGCTGAATAAATTTAATTCATGCGCTCATGGCAATTTTTAGGAATTCCTAACTGGGTGATGCGAGCGTTGCACAGATTTTCGGGTGTTTTTACTCACTATTATCTCGGATGATTCACTTTTACCCCCTCAATCCGCGTATGTGCCAGTTGGGGGTGCCGAATGTGGGTTATAAAAACACTTCTTCTCGTTCCTTCCTTCTGCCTCATGCCTCAAAACTCCAATTTCTAGCTTCGCTGCTTTCATTGAGATGCTCCCGAAGGCTTCTATCCGTCTCTTACTTCATTACCTAAAGTAGGGGAATATTCCCCTGCCTGATCGATTTTGATATAGTCGTGCAACCCTTAAAATTTATTGAACTCGCCTTCAGTTAAAATTAACTAAGAAATACCCAAAGCTGTTTTAGACATCGTAATTAAATTAGTAGCCAAAATTTTCTGGTGAACTGGAATATCAATAATAAAGATTGCCCCCTGATTAGGAGCTGAAATACAATTGAGCTTGCCCCCGTGTTTATCCACTACAATCTGATGGGAAATCGACAGCCCAATACCAGTACCCTTCCCGATAGGCTTAGTAGTAAAAAATGGCTCAAATAGGTGTTGGCTAATTTCTTCTGTCATCCCCGGCCCGTTATCCGTAAAATGAATTAACACTCGATTAGATTCCGTGACCTCAGTGCGAATGAAAATCTGAGAAGGATTAGCTTTCATTTCACTTAAGGATCGCGTCGTATTATAATCATCTATGGCATCAATAGCATTAGCAACAAGATTCATAAACACCTGGTTAAGCTGACCCGCATAACACTCTACCAGAGGCAGATTTCCGAATTCTTTGACCACCTCAATTGCAGGTCGATCGCCCCTTCCTTTAACACGGTTATGCAAAATTAACAGAGTGCTATCAATACCCTGGTGAATATCCACCGGTTTCATTTCAGATTCATCCAATCGCGAGAAGATTCGCAGCGACTGAACAATTTCGCGAATCCGGTCAACACCTACCTTCATTGAACTCAGCAATTTAGGTAAGTCTTCAACCAAGAAACCTAGTTCTATTTCCTCTATTTTCTGTTCAACTTTTGGCCCTGCATCCGGAAATTCTTGGTGATAAAGATTGACGAGATCAATCAAATTTTGGGTATAATCATCGGCATAAGAAAGATTCCCAAAAATAAAATTAACGGGATTATTTATTTCATGGGCTACACCTGCAACAAGCTGACCTAGACAAGACATTTTTTCGCTCTGCACAAGTTTAGTCTGCGTGATTTGCAATTCTAGAAAAGCCTTTTCTAAACATTGAGTTTGGGTTCGCAATTGAGCTTCCGATTGTTGCAATCCCGCCTCTGCTTGCAGACGCTCTTGAATCTCCTGTTTGAGCAATTGATTGGATTGAAAAAGTTCAGCCGTCCTTTCCTCAACTCGCCTTTCCAACTCCGATGCCAGCTTCAAGAGCGAAGATTCCGCTTTGACACGCTGTTCGATTTCTGCTTGCAAGCACACATTTTGCTCTAAGAGTTTCTTCGACAAATTGCGGAGCTTCATGTGAACATTAACACGAGCTAAAACCTCTTCATGCTGAAGAGGCTTAGTGATATAATCGACCGCACCCAGACTCAAACCTTTAACCTTATCCACCGTATCAGCAAGAGCCGTCATAAAAATCACGGGAATGTCTCTCGTTAAGTCATTAGCTTTCAAACGGCGACAAGTTTCAAACCCATCTATTCCTGGCATAAGCACATCCAACAGGATCAGATCGGGCGCAGCATATGCGACCTTCTGGAGAGCACTTTGACCATCCCTAGCTACCAATACTTTAAATCCAAAATCAGCCAAAAAATCGAACAGGACACCTAAATTAGTCGGGGTGTCATCTACGATTAAAATGGTGCTTTGTTCGGCAAGTTCACTACTCATTGGTTGTCGTCCTATATTGTTTAATAAACTCTAGGATTTGTTGTTCTTCAAATCCTTTCGCTAACTGGCGCAGATGGGTGGCAAAGGGAACCCATTGCTCATTGAGTTGTTCTAGTTTTGCAGCTCGCTCCGCAATCCCTCGGAGATCGCCCATCATCGCTAGATCGAATAGAACGGCGATTTCCTCATCGGGGGGAGCTACAATTTCAGAACTTAGAGATTTTTTTTCTCCTTCTGCTTTCCTAATCTCTTCCAGATTTTCTTCATAAATCCATTCTAACCCTAAATGAGTACGTAATTTTTCTAAAAGCTCCTCGATTCGTATGGGTTTCGGAATAAAATCATTGCAACCTACCTCGGCACTTTGTTGTCGATCGAAATCAAAAACGCTGGCAGAAGTAGCAATCACCACTAAATTAGTCTGATCTGATGATTTGCGAATCCGGCGCGTTGCTTCTAAGCCGCTCATTACTGGCATCATCAAGTCCATTAAAATACAGTCGGGCTTATACTCCACCGCCTTGTTTAAACAGTCCTGACCCTCCGTTGCTTCCAGAATTTTAAATCCTAACGGCTGAAGCATTCCCGCCAGGATCGAACGATTCTGCCACTTGTCGTCAGCTATGAGAATTTTTAGCTTTCGGCCTTTGAAACCAACGATTGTGTGGGCATTGGCTTTGGCTGCATTAGTCGCCCATTCCGATACCTCTGGCAAATCTAAATCGAACCAGAAAATGCTCCCTTCTCCTAATGTACTCTTCACCTTTATTTCACCGCCCATCATCTGGACTAATTGGCGACTAATTGCGAGTCCCAACCCGGTTCCTTCAACCTTCAGGTTGGCTTCTCCTACTTGGTGAAAAGGCAAAAATATGTCTTGCAATTGCTCTGATGCCATACCCACTCCGGTATCTTCCACTTGAAACCGAATCTTGCCATCTTGATATCCTACTTTGAATGCCACTCCGCCTTTTTCGGTAAACTTAATCGCATTGCCAAGTAAGTTGATTAAAACTTGACGCAACCGTTTTTCATCACCCTGGACGGCAATAGGTAGTTGGGTAATGGGCTCGTAAATAAGGGAGATTCCCTTTTGTTCTGCCCGAATACTGCAAATTTCAGCCAGACCTTCCAAAAATTGTGAGAAATGGAAATTACTCAAGTGGATTTCCATTTTTCGGGCTTCGATTTTGGAGAGATCTAAAATATCGTTAATTAGGGTTAAGAGGTGTTCGCCACACTGACTAATCACGTTCAGACCATCTTTTTGCTGGTCAGCCAAGTTTTTTTGTCGTTTGAGGATTTGGGTGTAACCCAAAATGCCATTAAGTGGCGTTCGGAACTCGTGGCTCATATTAGCAAGAAACTCACTCTTGGCAGAGTTGGCGGCTTTCGCTAATTCTTCTGCTTTTTGTAAATCGATATTTTTTTCTTGTAACTGTTGCGTTCTTTCTGCCACCTTCGCTTCTAAAGTAGCATTTGCTGCTTCCAAATCGTTATAAAGACGGGCATTTTCAATTGAAATAGCTGCTTGAGAAGATAAAAGTTGTAAAACTTCTAAACGATCGGGAGTAAAAGCACCAGTTGTGAGATTATTTTCTAAGTAAAGAATCCCAGTCAGTTTTCCTTGATGGACTATGGGAGTACATAATACTGACTTGGGTTTTTGGTTGACGATATAAGTATCCGCCGTGAAGGTTCCTTCACAACTCGCATCGTTTAATACCACATTTTCCTGAGTTCTGGCAACATAGTTAATCAAAGATATGGGTAGTTGCTTAGTGTTTTGCACTGGTATTCTTTGCAGCACTTCTACATCGCCATCTACAGTGCCATAAGCTTCAATGAGTAGATTTCCAGCTTTGTCTAAAATGAAAATGCCACTTTGAGCACCCGCATTCTCGATCGCTATTTTCATCAATTTCGCTAACAAATTAGTCAACACAATTTCGCCAGAGAGAGCTTGAGAGGCTTTGATGACAGTCGCTAAATCTAGTGCGCCACTCGCTGCACTCGTCGAGCTAGTGATCATCGTGACCGGGCTACCTTGACTTTCTGGCTTGGCTATCCGGGAAAGTATTTGAGGATATCTGGCTTCTAAATCTTTGACTATAGCTTTCGCTCCCCAGCGACTATATCCGTAGCGAGCATCGGTTAAATAAATCCGAGCAATTTTATCTTTAGAACGGGAAAAATAAAAGTCTCCTGCTAATTCGTTGGCTAATGCTTCTTCTTGGATATATCCCTGTTCTTTGGCTCCTGCTATGGCGCGATCGTAATAATCGCTCG
The DNA here is from genome assembly GCF_036701585.1 of Microcoleus sp. POL10_C6. Lineage (NCBI taxonomy): Bacteria > Bacillati > Cyanobacteriota > Cyanophyceae > Oscillatoriales > Microcoleaceae > Microcoleus > Microcoleus sp. POL10_C6. The sequence continues at coordinate 4,423 of NZ_JAUBRB010000087.1, forward strand.
CTTCTAAAGGTTGTCCCAAAACCCGCGCTTTTTCTGCTTCTACTAACTCATACTTGTGCTGAAAATTGCACGGCGCATGGAACGCCCAAGTCTTCATTCTTTCTTGGTTAGCTGCTACTACACTTAGATATTTTTCTTTCTCTTTTGGCGAGGCTTTTGGATACAGTGCTAGGAGGGAAAGAGAATGGTAAAAGTTGTCGATACTCATGTGAATTAATCCTGCACCCATGCTGGCGTATTTTAATGCTAAATGAGCAAGAATTAATGTTTGATTAAACTCTTTAAATAAATAAGATAGCATCATTTTGCCGGCATAATAGGCATAGAGCAAAGTCCCATTGTTAGAAGCTATAATTCCTGGCAGTAGTTCTTCTTCATTAAAGCTTGCACCTAGTAAATGGTATGTGTCTGAGTTTTTCTCCAGTAAATTGTCAACTATTTGCTGGTGAACTTTCACAAATAAAGTATCATATTCTTGTTTGAGCTGAATGGTCATAGCAACATATTTTGCCTGTTCTTGCTCAAGTTTTTGTAGCTCTCCCCCGCTAAAAAGTAAGTGATTACAATAATTTGCTATACTGTGACAAGCATATTCTATATCTCCAGTTTCTATACCACTTTGAATTGCATCAACCAAAGATTCTAGGGTGGCCTTAAGCGGATCTTTCCAAAACCTTGCCAGACAATTAAATATACAAACTATTTTTGATTTAAGGGTAATAGCGTTAAATTTTTCTAGTAAAAAAATAGCTAAGTTACCAAATCGATATCCAGAATCTATGTCTCCTAATCCTCCACAGAGTAACACTCCATACCAAACATAAGCAAAAGCAGATTCAGGCGAATTTCCATACTTAATAGACAAGGCTATTTTTGTATAAAGGATTCGCGGAAACAGCGCAGGATTTACAATAAAAGCTGGTGTTATAATAAGATTTAATATTCGCATAGCTGCGAGTTTATCGGGAGCTGTCATTGTCGGCAAGTTAGCTAAATCATCAACTATCAGTTCTTGAGGTGGTTCTTGCTCTAGGCTAATTCCGAACATTTCCAGAACGGCGAGTCCATTATCTATAGCTGATATTCTCCGATTTTGAGACATCTCTAATTGAATTCTAAGTTCGTAAACCTTGCCTTGTTCCAGAAGGGTTTTTGCTTGTTTCAGGCTCGTCTCCGACAACTGTTGCGATCGCTCAAAGTTAGTGTTTATATATTCAGTTTCGGCTGCTTCTAAATGGAGGTTTAATGTCAGCTCATATTGACTCTGCCATCTATCCTCCGGGAGAAGTCCTAAACCCACATTCAAATATTTGACAGCCGACTCATAAGCTGTGGCAGCTTTGGCTTTCTGTCCGGCGATCAGATTCAGTTCTGCCAGCTCATATCTTTCCACCTCTAAAGTGATTAAATCCGTTCCATAATTTAGTTGGTTAACCAGTGCAAAGATATGTTCTTTTCGTTCTTCAGGGCTTGTGGACTTCAGCAGTAGTTGACCAATTTTTCGGTGAGTTTCTTTTTTCTGATCGTCGGGTATCAGAGAATAAGACGCCTGTTGCACTCGGTCATGCAAAAACTTGTAGGTGACATTAAACTGCTCCGTTGAGTGTTCTGTAGATATTTCCGAGTCAAATAGCAGGGGGATTTTGTAGGAATTATTTAGTGGTATAACGAAACCAGCTTGGAGCGCTTCCCATAAATCCGTTGCGGTATCTGACTGAGATTTTTTATTAGCAATTGCCAAAACCTCTAAACTAAATTTATCTCCTATACAGGCAGCTAATTTTAAGACATTTTGCGTCGGGGACGATAGCTTTTGAATTTGGCTGACCATCAATTCGACAACATTATCGCTGATATCAATGCCTTGAAGCAGTTGGATATCCCACTGCCAACAAACTTGAATGAAATCAAAGGAGAGGAGTTGGTCTTGATAAAGGGATTTGAGCAGTTGAGTCAAGAAGAAGGGATTTCCCTGGGTTTTCTTAAAAACCAACTCAGCCAGGGGCAAAACTTCGGAAATGTGAGTGCGAAGGGTTTCGCTTACTAATTGGTTGACATGAGGTATATCCAAAGGTTGGAGGATAATATTATTTACTATCGCCCTGGTATTTTGAATTTGCTCTAAAGTATAAATTAAGGGATGAGTGGCACTGACTTCATTATCCCGATAAGCCCCAATTAATAGCAGATATTTACTATCTGGATGGGTCATAATTAGGTGGATAAGCTTAAGGGAAGCCGAATCTGCCCACTGCAAGTCATCCAAAAATATCACTAGGGGGTGTTCGGGTTTACTAAACACCTGTATAAATTTTTGAAACACTCGATTAAATCGGTTTTGAGATTCAGTGGGTCCCAAAGTCGGAACCGCAGGCTGTGGATCAATAATCTTTTCTACTTCGGGAATAACCTCAATAATAATTGACCCATTGACACCAAGTGCTTTGAGAATTTTAGCTTTCCAAATAGCTATTTGAGCAGAATTTTCAGTGAGCAGTTGCCGCATCAATCCTTGAAATGCTTGAATTAAAGAAGCATAAGGAATATTCCGCTTAAATTGATCAAATTTACCCGAAATAAAATACCCTCTTGCTCCGACTATAGGTTTATCAACTTCGTTAACTAAGGAAGATTTCCCGATACCTGAATAACCGGAAACTAGCATCATTTCCGTTGTGCCACCACTGACGCGAGCGAAAGCTTCTAGCAAACTAGCAACTTCTTTTTCCCGTCCATAGAGTTTTTGCGGAATCAGAAATTGGCTGTAGGAATCTAGTTGACCTATAATAAATTGGCAAATCTCTCCTGAAGCAAGCATCTGCTGGCAGGTTTCTAAGTCAACTTTTATTCCTAAAGCACTTTGATATCTATCTTCAGCGGTTTTAGATAATAATTTCATTACAATTTCAGAAACTGCATCCGGGATTTCGGGACTCAGCTTTTGAGGTGGTATTGGTGCTTTAGCTATATGGCAATGAACGAATTCTAGGGGGTCTTTTGCGGAAAAAGGTAGCTTACCCGTCAGCATTTCATAAAATGTAATGCCGAGGGAGTAAAAGTCCGTGCGGTAGTCCACTGAGCGGTTCATTCTGCCGGTTTGTTCCGGCGACATATAAGCGAGAGTTCCTTCTAATAAGTTGGGATTGGTGACGGTTTGATTTTCTCGCTCTAAGAGAGAAGCAATGCTAAAATCAATGATTTTTACTTCGTTTGTATCTGGGTTAATTAGGATATTTTGGGGCTTAATGTCTTTATGGATTACATTACTATGATGGATCTCTCCCAGAGTGTTTGCTAACTGAATGCCGATTTTGAGAAAGGCGTCTATCGCCAAGGATTGATTGTTAAGATAATCTTTTAAGGATTGACCGCTAAAATTTTCTACTATCAGCGCTAAGCCGTTATGAGAGTTTTCTAAAGCTATGGGTTTAACTATTCCTTGACTGTCTAAATGTCGAAGTATTTTATGTTCGTGTCTTAAGCGGGAAATTTCTTCGATTGTCGGATGCTCAGCTTTGAAGGTTTTGATAATTGCTGAGGTTCTATCAATATCTTTGGTGCCGCGATAAATAATAGTATTGACACTTTCGTAAATAGCTGCGCTTATGTTGTAACCGAAAATAGTAATGCTCATGTACGTAATTTCCCTAGTGATCAATTAAAGAGCAGGTGGTATTTCAGTAGCTATACTGATATTTATGACAGAATCGAATTAAAAAACTATTTTCTATGCACTCTAAAAAAGTATAATCTAAGCTTTTTGAATAATATTTAGATTTTAACAAATCTCAATGTGCTTGTTTGGTACTTGATCTGCAAGAATCTTTAAACTTTATTAAGTATTTAAGTAAACTCCTGAAAAAATTAACGACAAAACTGCTGAATCTACTCGGTGTGATAGTAGAGGATAGCTTGGACAGAGAAGAGACGATTATTTTTGCGGTTAGAGTAATAAAGAAAACAGCACTTGCCCCACGATGTAGCTCAAGCAATTATTATCTTTATGACAATAAGATAGTGCTGCATACTCAGGACTACGCCAATTTTTACAGGACACAATGGCTGTACTTGCTTGAAAGTACCGATTTTTGTTAATATTGTTAAAACTTAACTAAATTCCTATGAAATCAACTACTAGGGCGCTGAAAGAATGGAATGTAGCAGTTAATGCTTTGGAACAAGGTCAAACGATTGTGCTGTTGCGGAAGGGGGGAATTCGCGAGCAAGTAGGACAGTTCAATGTCACTGACAAACAGGTTTTGCTGTATCCAACTTTTGAACACCAACAGCCGGGTTTATTAAAGCCGGAGTTTGCACATCAAGTCAAGACTGTCAAATCTGGTTGGCATCCTGAAGTGATTAGAATTGGTAGTTGGGCGGAGATTACTGATGTTTTTTTGGTAGCTTGGGAACCGGCAATTACTGCGCTATTTCCCTACCATATTTGGAATGAAAATTTTGTCAGCGATCGCCTAAAATGGAAACAAGCTCAGCCAATTTATATTTTATTGCTGCGGGCTTATCGCCTTGCAGAAAGCCGCGAAATTCCCTACATTCCTGAATACGGCGGTTGCCGTTCTTGGATCGATTTGGCTGATGCTATTTCGCTGGAGGGAAGCCAAGCTGTTTTGAGCGATCGCGAATACGTTGAACGCTCAAATGAAATCCGCAATCTGATAGCAAATCCTGCGAATGCTTCTGGTTAGCAGATAGTGACAACGCTGACAGATGGCACTCAGGATTTTAGTCCTCATTAATAGTTTTTAAGGTACTTTTCGAGAGGCGGGCTTCTACCAAACCCAGTCCAAAGTCCGCAGCTAAGGCCATTAAAGCCGCCGGAATTGCCCCTGCCAAAAGTAACTGATTGTTGACGGTAGCAACGCCACGAAAAATAAACACCCCCAAGCCACCCGCGCCAATTGCAGCGGCGATTGTAGCAAGTCCGATCGCAATTACCGCAGCAACTCGCACGCCCGCCAGAATCACGCCCAGCGCCAGGGGAATTTCCACTTGCCATAACAGTTGCATATCAGTCATCCCCATGCCTCTTCCTGCTTCCGTAATCGCTGGATCGACGCCGACAATACCAGTATAAGTATTGCGGATAATGGGCAGTAAAGAATACAGAGTGAGGGCGATAATTGCCGTGCGATCGCCTATTCCACCCAATACCGGCACCGGGATTAGCAAGCCAAACAAAGCTAAACTGGGAATTGTTTGCATAATATTAGCAACTCCCAAAATTGGCTTTTTCAATTTTGGTTTTCTCGTGGCTAAAATCCCCAGAGGAATTCCCACAATAATAGCGATACAAATTGCAACAGTTACTAAATATAAGTGTTCGGTCGCGCGCTGAACTATCTCCGCACCATACCGATTGATAAATTGCATCATGTGGGAATTAGTAATTAGGAATTCGGAATTGTAAATTATGGTATAATCGAATATCTCGTAGGAGTGGGTTCACGAATATATTTAATTTCCCCCCATCAGCTTCAAAAACCCAGCCATACCCATAAACGAATGATGCGATCGCACATCATATTATTACCCCGTCCCGGGTAATTGCAAACATTCAAGAAATGCCCCAGCTTCTGGATGCTGAGATTTGAGAAAATCATCGGGGGATGCCAATTCAACCAACCGTCCGTCTTGCATCAAACCAATTCTAGAAGCTAACAAAAAAGCTTCTTGAATGCCGTGAGTCACAAAAATCACAGTTTTGCCGAGTTGCTGTTGCAATTGACCGAATTCTCGCTGCAATTCCAGACGAGTAATGGGGTCTAAAGCACCAAACGGTTCGTCCATTAACAATATCGGAGGGTCAGCCGCCAGTGCTCTTGCGACGCCTACCCGCTGCCGCTGTCCGCCGGATAACTGATGGGGATAGCGTTTGGCGAAGTGCTGGGGGTCGAGGTTAACTAATTCTAACAGTTTCCGGACGCGAGATTGAATACGATCGCCCTCCCAACCTTCTAATTTTGGCACTAAACTGACGTTTTGCTCGACGGTAAAATGGGGAAACAAACCAATTTCTTGAATCACATAACCAATTTTTCGGCGCAGTTGAATTGGGTTCCACTGAGTAGTCGGTTTTCCCATGACCAGAACTTCGCCACTGCTTGGCGTTAGTAAATTGTTAATCAATTTCATGGTAGTAGTTTTGCCACTTCCGCTGCGTCCCAGCAATACTAAAACTTCTCCTTGCAGCACTTTGAAATTGAGTTTGTCTACTAAATGCCTGCGGTTGAGGCGATATGTCACGTCGAGGCATTCGACAGCAACTTCATTATTGAGAGGCATGATTAGTTCCGGTGATTTTGGTTTTCAGGAATTTTAGAACTTACAGACAAGGGGCTAGAAACCCGGTTTTTTTCTTAGATAATTTGCTGCTTAACCCAAAATTTGTCAGAGAAACCGGGTTGATGAGCGTAAGTCCTAAAATTCACCTCAGCGAGCATCGGGGGACAATTCCCAATTCTAAAATCTAAAATCTAAAATCGACTTGATTTTGCCATTCTAGCAATAATGCTCGACATTGGAGGCAAGTTAATTTTTTGAGCAAGTCGCGAATTCCGTCTGGGGTGACAGGATATTCAGCACCGATCAGTTCGGGGCTTACTGTTGCTGTAGGGTGCAATTCTGCAACAAAACCGTAGAGTTTTTGATTGGAGAAGGAACTGTTTACTGCCCAGCCAATGGTGTTGATCGGTTCGAGGCGGGCGATCGCACTTTCTGCCACGCCTAGTTCCCTCTTAATTATAGCTGGAACGGCTGCTGCTGGCGTGGCTTCGGCTGGTACGCGACCGCCGGGAAAATCCAGGGTTGCTTCTGCCACGCCGGGGCGATACATCGGTGTGGGAAATAGCAATTTTCCAGCTTGAATTGTCAAGATTACAACTGAATCTGCTCTTTCTACTCGCCAATATTCTACTGTTTTTCCTTCGGTTGTTTCGAGATGTTCGGCGATTAGTTTTACCCAATGAGAGTTGATTTCTACAAAGCGGTCTAGAGTTTTCCACTGGGATTTGGCAGTTTGGTTCATGTCGGAATTTGTGAAATAAATCAGATGTTCTTTGCTATCGTAGGCGATTTTTGCCGAGCTGAACAATAGCCGATCGACCTTTTCAGCTTTGAGCCTCTGTTTTCCTCTCGATTGTAAATTTTTGCTACAAGGCTACACATCTGCCTATATAATTCCGTAACATAGACTACATAATCAAAATTTATCTGCGCCTTCGCTCTGCGTTGTTTCAACCGCGCCGTGGTGCAGACTCTTAGCTAGACAGGAGTAGTTATGCAACTGCAAACAGATATTCGTACTTGGCAATCCCAACCAACGCCCGGAAGCTTCGACAGTGTCCGCGACTGGGAAAGATTTGGCTGCGCCGTACCTGCACCAAAATTGACTCCTTCTATGTGGGTTAAATTGTTCAATCCGCCAACCGCATTCAGCTTTGACGAAGCGTGGCTGTTGTGTGAATGTTCGGAAGAACAGTGGCTAGCTTGGATTCCTGATTATGGCGAAATTTTACTGAGTACACATGAATTTTGCGCTACTAAATCCTGAATTACGCAGATAAACTTTCATAAACCAAGTGTTAAAATCCATATTCTTCGGGTTCCACGGGATTTTCTGGAAAAAAGCTGGTTTCTGCGTAATTATGTCGTTTGCAGTGAGGAATGCAAGTCCTTAAACTTTGATAAGGGCTTGCATTCCTCACTACAAACCTCTTATATGATGTCGTTTCAGCCGATATCATATAAGTCCTCATAGATATTAATTGAAATTTCGCCAACAAAAAGAGCAATAGGTTTTCTATTGCTCTTTTTGTTCACAAACACTCTCTAGTTTTTATCTTTAAGATAGCGGAAGTTATATCAACTGGCCTCGATTGACCCCAATATCGCTGCGGTGACGGGTTTACTGTATCGATGCTTGCATGGGAGATATTGGTGAACCCGCGGTTACAGCAATTACGGTCAATTTAGCCCCTGTGATATTGCTGGCTTATTTGCAAACTGCACGGTTATTTGCGTTTCTGACAATCGTGCCTACTTTACCATTAATCTGAATCGGGTTCTTAGTGCTGGCTCGAATCAAGAGTGGTTGTTTGGCGAGACATTCTCTGATTGATGCTGCCCAGGCGGTGAGAGCTCCGGTGTATTCTGTACGACCCGCTGGGGCGCGAAACTGATCGGTAATTAGGAAATCCGAGGTGATGCTAGTGTCAGTACCAACATTGGTAATAATTGGAAAGTCAAAGGCTCTGGGCAATGTTCTGTCTTGGATTCTGCCCGGTACCAACTGATATTTCTTCGATCCACCCTTGTAGTCAATACCTGCTTGAGGGCTGGTGGGAGGGCTGGTTTGAGCCAAGGCGGGAACAGGCAAGCTTGCTACCAAAACGGTGCACACACTCCAAAATAATTTCGATTTCATCTGATTCATCTCCTCAACTTTATGACGATTAGCACTAATTTAGGTATGCTCAAAAGACACTAGCTTTTATTGAGAAAGCGCCTGATGATATTGAGCTTTTGAGTTTGAGTTCAACTTACCTAAGTTATTACCAAACATCTTCAAAAATGTTAAAACTGGTTGGCCTGACAAACTGTAGAAGAGTTTCAGTTGAGTTAGATATTTACACATCTGAAGTTGTTACAGCATTGGGGAGCCGGTTTTACCAGAATGATTCATTTTCGATCGATGTCATTGGAACTTTATCAAATTTTGTCTCAGATATCAAGTTTTGCCGATCGCGTATCACGTTTTAACACTGGGAAAGCGGCTTGATCGAGGTTTGACTGTTGCGCGCTATACCAGGGCGAGAAAGATGCTACAGTGCATCGATGGGCGTTTGAGTATTTTCAGGCGACAATAGACAGAGAAGGGGCTTGAAAATAGGTGATTTTAGTGGAAGATAGTAAATTTATCGACGTATCGGACATTATGGGTGTTCCCGTGGCTCCGGCGGGTTACAAATCGGGCTTTGTGGGTATTGTCGGACGCCCGAATGTCGGAAAATCAACGCTGATGAATCAGTTGGTGGGGCAGAAAATTGCGATTACTTCGCCGGTGTCTCAGACGACACGTAACAGGCTGCGGGGCATCCTAACGACACCGGAAGCACAAATTATTTTTGTAGATACTCCCGGAATTCACAAGCCACATCACCAATTGGGCAAGGTTTTGGTGCAGAATGCCCGCACCGCGATTCAGTCGGTGGATGTGGTGCTGTTTGTGGTGGATGGTTCGGTGGAATCGGGAGGGGGCGATCGATATATTGTCGAAATTCTCAGCAATTGCAAAGTTCCGGTGATTTTGGGGATGAATAAGTTGGACGAACAACCGGAGGATTCCGTGTTGATCGATCGAACTTACGAGCAAATTGTCAATCCTGAGTGGCCTGTAGTGAAATTTTCCGCTCTCACGGGCGAGGGAGTCGAGCCGCTGCAACAATTGTTAATCGAACATTTGGAGGTTGGGCCTTATTATTATCCGCCCGATTTGGTGACTGACCAGCCGGAACGCTTTATTATGGGCGAATTGATTCGGGAACAGATTTTGCTGCTGACGCGGGAAGAAGTGCCGCATTCTGTAGCAATTGCGATCGACATTGTTCAAGAAGAAGCAAAAATTACTAGGATTCTAGCGACAATTCACGTCGAACGAGATTCCCAAAAAGGCATTTTAATCGGTAAAAGCGGCAGTATGCTCAAGTCGATCGGCAGTGCGGCCCGGGAACAGATTCAAAAGTTAATTGAAGGCAAAGTGTATTTGGAGTTATTTGTCAAGGTGCAGCCGAAGTGGCGGCAGTCTCGTACTCGTTTGGCGGAATTGGGCTATCGGGTAGAAGAATAAAGCGAACTGATGGAGCAAATAAGGGCGATCGTTGAGAGATTTTACAACTGAACTTCCCCTCGTAGGCAGAAGTTCAGTTTAAATCATTGTCCTAAAAACTCCGCCCGCAACTGTCAACTGTCAATTGTCAACTCTTTAAGGACGTTCTGCAAATTTTTGAACAGCTTTTGGTGCAAAAGCAGCAACTAAAAAAGAAGTTGTAATGTATTTGCCATCAGCATTCTTGCTAGTTATTGTGATGACGCCAAACACAATTGCTGCAATCAGTGCAATAAAACTCATCGCTCGCATTGCCGAGTATTGTCCATTATCTTCCTGCAAAAATTCAGCCAGCTCTTGTCCGTGTTCTGCAGAATTTGCTGTAGCTTCAAGGATAGCAGAATGTGTCATTTGATTAACCTCATAAATGATTAAAGCTTAACTAACAGGACTTACGCACTAACTGAGAAACTACACTACCTGTAGTTGTAAGGTGCGCGTTTCACACCCTACAATTAGAGTCGGTACGTAAGTCCTATACAAGTGAGATAGACCGTTGTTTAGTGCCGTAACTTGCTCAAAGCGTGCCAAGTTCTCGGCCCGACAATTCCGTCGGCTGGTAAGCCCTTAATCGTTTGGAACTGTATCACCGCTACTTTGGTCATAACCCCGAAGTATCCGTCAACAAAACCGAAATAGTATCCATTCAATTTCAAGACATTCTGAACAATTTTGACAGCATTACCTGAACTACCAATCATGAGAGTCGGCATATTCACAGGTGCACCGGAGTATAGTGCTTGCCAGGTTAGAGGACTGACAATCCCATCTTCAGGTAAAAAGACGCGGTGTTGATAGTCTTTGACGACATCTTCAACATAGGTGTCGAAAATACCATCGATCGAAAAACCGTAATAATATCCCCAATGATATAAAAGCTGTTGCAGTTCTTTGACGGCTGGACCAGTAGAACCCCGTTTTAAAGTAGGTTTCATGAGTTTAGACGGTTCAGCAACTGCAAGATTTGATTGAGAAGTAGTATCGGCGACGACAGCGATAGTTTGATTATTGAGAGTTTTTTCTTCTGTAAACATGATGAGAATCCTCTGTGCATTCGAGTGTTTTCATTTGATATTTCAGGTATAACTGCTGTCTTCGGTGGCTTCACAGTCGCTTTTTATAGTGAAACTTGTGTGAGTTCACACATTGGAGTGTCACTCATTTGAGTTATATGTTTCCGCTTACAGTCGATCGGCAGTGTGGCGCGAGAACAGATTCAAAAGTTAATTGAAGGTAAAGTATATTTGGAGTTATTTGTCAAAGTGCAGCCGAAGTGGTGGCAGTCGCGCACTTGTTTGGCGGAATTGGGCCGGGTGGAAGAGTGAAACTTTGGCAGTTGGCAGTTGGGGTTCTTCCGTTCTATGAATCAAGAATCGAGCACGACTTTCGCTCTGAGAGAGTTTTATCGGGGCCGGAGAGTCGGTACAAACCGCCGCTTAACAACTAGAACGCCATTCCAAAAACAGTACACTAAACTGAGAGCAGCCCCATTCGCCCCAGTTAACCTATGCCGCGTTGGTTCAATACTGCTGGCCCCTGCCAAGAAGACATTCATTACGCACTGTCGCCCACGGTACGCTTACCAAGCTTAGAACGGTTAATCGCTCAACGCAACTATTTCGTCATCCATGCACCCCGGCAAGTGGGAAAAACCACCGCCATGCTGGCGTTAGCCAAACAACTCACCGAAAGCGGACAATACACCGCCGTGATGCTGTCAGTTGAAGTGGGCGCACCCTTCAGTCAAGACATTGCGGGTGCAGAGGATGCCATTCTCGGTGCTTGGCGACGGGCGATTTCGATTCGACTTCCCCCAGAATTGCAGCCGTCTACTTGGCCCTCGTCGGAACCGGGACAGCAAATCGGCGATGTACTCAGCCTGTGGACACAATCTTCTCCTCGTCCTTTGGTGGTTTTCATCGATGAAATTGACGCACTACAAGACAAAGCTTTGATTTCTATTCTGCGCCAATTACGCGATGGTTATCCCAATCGCCCGAAAGCGTTTCCGCAATCGGTGGGTTTAATTGGTTTGCGGGATGTTCGCGATTACAAAGTGGCTGCGGGGGGAAGCGATCGACTCCATACATCCAGTCCGTTTAATATTAAAGTGCGATCGATTACTCTCAGAGATTTTAATGCCTCAGAAGTCGCGGAGCTCTACGCGCAACATACCCAAGATACCGGACAAGTTTTTACACCTGAAGCCGTAGCCTTAGCTTTTGAACTGACTCAGGGACAACCTTGGTTAGTGAATGCTTTAGCTAAGGAAATTGTAGAAGAATTAGTAACAGATGAATCTAGAGAAATTACACCACAACATATTTTAGAAGCCAAAGAAATTCTCATAAAACGACAAGATACGCATTTAGATAGTTTGGCAGAACGACTGCGAGAAAACCGAGTTAAAGCCATTATCGAGCCGATGTTGGCGGGTTTGGAATTGGGCAATATCCCCAATGATGATATTCAGTTCTTAATCGATTTGGGTTTGTGTAAGATGGATGTTCTGGGTGGATTGACGATCGCCAATCCAATTTATCGAGAAGTTTTGCCCCGCGTGCTCACCGTAACGCCAATGGCTTCGTTGCCGCAAATTGCACCGAGTTGGTTGACTCATGAAGGCAAATTAGACACGCAAGCGTTACTCAAAACTTTTCTGGGATTTTGGCTACAGCATGGCGAACCGTTACTCAAAAGTGCATCTTATCCCGAAATTGCACCGCATTTAGTGTTGATGGCATTTCTGCATCGGGTGATTAATGGTGGGGGAACATTGGAGAGGGAATATGCGATCGGACGCGACAGAATGGATTTATGTTTGCGTTATGGTGAGGTAACATTGGGAATTGAACTGAAGGTTTGGCGAACTCGGAAAGTCGATCCGTTGAGTAAAGGTTTGGAACAGTTAGATGGATATTTGGCTCGATTGGGAGAAGATGAAGGGTGGTTGGTGATATTCGATCGACGCGAGAATGCGCTCGAATTAGAAGAGCGATTGAATACTGAAATTCATCTGACACCAATGGGGCGAACCGTTACAGTTATTCGTGCGTGAAGAAGTTGTGATGAATGTTTTGGTTCTGGCGATCGCCGAAAGTGTGCGATCGACTCTAATCTAAAATATAATTAAGAAGCGGTTGACACACACGAGCGAGCTGCGGTATTACTCGATTATATCCAGTATTGTACCGCAACTGCAATACAATTATTCGATCGCGCACCCATGTAACAAGCTAGTAGATCCAAAAAAAAGATGTTTGTGTAAATCGTTAAAATAGTACCAAAAACCACCAAGGAGAAACCCATGTTAACCCTAGAAATGGCAATCCAAAAAATCCAACATTTTTCCCCCGAACAACGCAATAAAGTTATTGAATTTATCGAATTTCTAGAATTTCAAGCCAGCCAAACTAAAACGATAGAACAAAAAAACGATGACTCCGATCGAGAACAATCCTTTTTTGAGCTAGCCGGAATCTGGGAAGGAAAAAATATCACCCTAGACGACATTCGCAAAGACGCATGGGGTAAAGAAAACCAATGATTTTGTGTGACACCAATATTCTCATCGAATTCTATAAAAACAATACCGCCATCATTCAAGAACTACGGCAAATCGGCAGCCAGAACTTAACCATTAGCATTATCACCAGAGCCGAACTGTACTATGGCGCACTCAACAAAAACGAACTAAACCGCATTCAAAAACACCTCGACTTACTTCAAAATATTCCCATCGATCGACCCATCTCAGAGCAATTCATCGAACTCATGGCGCAATATTCCCTAAGCCATAAACTCACAATTCCCGATGCCATGATTGCCGCCACCGCCCTAACCCATAACATTAGCCTTTATACCCTAAACCTCAAAGATTTTCGCTTTATCCAAGGCTTGAAAATATATCAATCTCCCCTATTTCCATGACCCAAACGGTTGAACACTGAAATTCAGACTAGCCCGATGCGTCGGTTAATTACAGTGATTCGAGCGTGATGAAGTTATAATGAGTGTCTCGATTTTGGCGATCGCCGAAAGTGTGCGCTCGACTCTAAATGCTCTCTAATCTAAAATCTAATATAGATAGCTTTTTTCAATGGGACGGCTTAAGTGATTGAGTCGAATCGTGCGGCGAACTCGATCGAGGAAAGGAGATTCCGAAGGGGAGTAAGAAGGGGTTGACATACATCCTTGAGCTGCGGTATTATTCGACTATATCCAGTATTGTACCGCAACTGCGATACAATTATAAAATTTATCTGCAGCAGGGTGATCGCTCGGCAAAAGCTCGAGGTTTCTTGTATGGGTGCTTCGGTAAATCTAGTCGTTGCAACTGACGCGAATTTAAGATTGTTAGCTTCGTTGAGAGGCGATCGCGCGCAGTTGAACTCGATCGTTATACGGCATTGACCCTAAAATTCACAAAACCTAGAAAATAATTTGAACTGACTGTTTAATCCCCCTGCTCTTTGGGAAGCCTGAATAGTGGATCAGTTAGCTCTCAAAGATATTATTTTGGAAAAGTAATATTGCCAAATACAATCCGTGTTAAATAAGTAGGCTAACTTAGGAGGAAGATAGGAATGATTTTCTATATCAAAGATTCTATTGAATCTGTTAAAAATGCCTTTTGTCTGGCTTTGCAATCAATTGATGAATTTTGTAACAATACTCCGGACAGTTTTTAAAGAGGAATGCGATCGCAATAAAATAGAGAAGTGAAAAAAGTGAGTGCAATCT
>NZ_JAUBRB010000088.1:0-18533 GCF_036701585.1 Microcoleus sp. POL10_C6
ATTTTAAATCACCCTAACCTTCCTTCAGTCTTGTCTTATGGTACTCTGGCTGCTTAAAAACTGTCCGGAGTATTGATATACAATATTTGACGATTAATCCTCCTTAAGCAGGGTGCGTGATTGTCAATATTGGTGAAGAGTGTTGAGCTATACAAAAGTCACGCACCCTACTTAATAATCGATAAACCCGCTTTTAGTTGAAAAGTTTTAGGTCGCTACTTATCTAATGTGAGCCATTACACCGCTTTAGTGAGATTAAGCGCGAAAATTTTATTAATTGTGAGAGGGGAGGGATCGCCGATCGACAAAAACAACCTCATCCATCTCGTTATTAGCTGTTCTAGCGGATGTTGAACCAAGACCGAAGTTGCAATCTTCCGCAAGGATTTTAGCAATTAACAACGTCCTAACCGTCGGGCGTGGTTGCTATAACTGTTGGCGATTAACAGAATAATGTTAAATTTCCCGCACTTTAGGGGCATAAACTTGACATTTTTGGTATTGAAAACAGCCGGAAGATAGATTTATAAATTATACCTTGGATAGAGAGAAAATATATTTTATATGCTTAAAATTAAAAACATCCAAGCGAGTAATTTATCAGCTTAGTAAAGGTAAGATTTAGAATCAAAAATTTGCTAGCTAGTAGTTAACTAGAGGAAAAAAATAATGAAAGCTCTTTGCTGGCACGGAGCAAATGATGTGCGAGTTGATAATGTACCAGACCCAACAATTATCAATCCGCGCGATGCCATAGTTAAAATAACGTCTACAGCCATCTGCGGCTCAGATTTGCACCTTTATAACGGCTACATCCCGACAATGCAATCGGGCGACATCATGGGTCACGAATTCATGGGGGAAGTAGTCGAACTCGGCAGCGAAGTCAAGAACTTAAAAAAGGGCGATCGCATCGTCATTCCTTTTACTATTTCTTGCGGTAGTTGCTTCTTTTGCAACCGCGATCTGTGGTCGCTGTGCGACAACTCCAACCCCAATGCAGGATTGGCTGAAAAACTCTACGGTCATTCGCCTGCAGGACTGTTTGGCTTCTCGCATTTAACGGGCGGCTATGCAGGAGGTCAAGCAGAATACGCGCGGGTTCCGTTTGCAGATGTCGGCCCTTTAAAAATTCCCGACGGACTTTCGGACGAACAAGTATTGTTCCTCACCGATATCTTTCCTACCGGTTACATGGCGGCCGAAAACTGCAACATTCAGCCGGGGGATACTGTAGCTGTGTGGGGATGCGGGCCCGTCGGACAATTTGCGATCAGAAGCGCGTTTATGCTGGGGGCCGAGCGAGTAATTGCGATCGACCGCGTACCGGAACGCTTGCAAATGGCGGCCGCGGCCAAAGCTGAAATCATCAACTACGAAGAAATGGACGCCGGGGAAGCCGTCACTGAAATGACGGGGGGACGCGGACCCGACTCTTGCATCGACGCTGTGGGAATGGAAGCCCACGGCACCGGCCTCGACGCTTTGTACGACAAAGCTAAGCAAGCCGTGCGCTTGGAGACCGATCGACCCACCGCCCTGCGACAAGTGATCGTAGCTTGCCGCAAAGGCGGCACAGTCTCAATTCCCGGCGTTTACGGCGGCTTTGTTGACAAAGTGCCCCTAGGTGCAGCTTTCAACAAAGGCTTGACCCTGAAAATGGGACAAACGCACGTTCACCGCTATTTGCGGCCTTTGCTCGATCGCGTTCAAAAAGGCGAAATTGACCCGTCATTCGTAATTACGCACCGAATGAAATTGGATGAAGCGCCCCACGCCTACGAGATTTTCCTCAACAAAAAAGACAACTGCATCAAAGTTGTCCTCAAACCCTAACTCGCATTCAATTGACAAGGAGAAACTATGCTTTTACAAGAAAAAGAATCAGGCGACTTGATAGAAATCCTCGATGTAGATGCTTTAATTAGCCCTACAAAACAAGAAGTGCCGGGAAAAAATCAAGCTGGTCAGGAAGAGCAAGATAAAGCAACTTTTGCAAAAAGTAATTTAGTGTTTCCTTCCGGTGAAACTCTGCCGCGCTGCTGGACTGAGGAAAATTATCAAACTCATTGATTCAACTGATTCTCCCTATCCCCCTTAACAAGGGGGGGAGGGGAAAGCTAGGGGTAGGAACAGGGCACATAGGTGTCAGCTTACCCCGAAAAATTGCTCTGAGACGGAAGTCCCTGTCTAAAAGTGCGTAGTGGAGACTTCAGTCCCCGATTGACTAATTAAATAATTATGGACTAAAGTTTTTACTACAAAATATTTTTTTGGAATAAGTCTAATAAGTAACAGCAAATAACTTATGGAATTGCAAGCAGTAATTCTCGATATTGACGGTACTCTGACGCTCAGCAATGACGCCCACGCTCAAGCTTGGGTAGAGTCATTTGCGGCTTACGGCTACGAGGTGCCGTTTGAGAAAATTCGCCCGCTAATTGGCATGGGAGGGGACAAAGTTATACCCAAAATGGTATCAGGACTTTCCGACGAAGAAGGCGACGGGAAAAAGATTGCACAGCGGCGCAAAGAACTGATTATTAACCGCTTTTCTCCAGAACTTTCTCCAACCCCCGGTTCGCGGGATTTGCTGTTAAAAATGCAGCAAGAAGGATTGCGGCTAATTATTGCTACTTCAGCTACCACTGAAGAACTTTCCGGTTTGCTGAAAGCTGCACAAGTTGACGATTTATTGGATCAAGCGGCGACATCTAGCGATGCGGAAGCTTCTAAACCGGAACCGGATATTGTGGAAGCTGCTTTGAGCAAATTGCAGATGGAAGCGAGTCAGACTGTGATGTTAGCTGATACTCCTTACGATGTCGAAGCTGCGGGCAAGTGCGGGGTGCCAGTAATTGCTTTTAGGTGCGGAGGTTTCGATGATGCTTCGCTGGCAAATGCTGCGGCAATTTACGATCACCCTGCGGATTTGTTGGCGCATTATGACGATTCCATTTTAGGGAAAAGGGAATTGGTAGCGCGTTGATGAAATAGGAGCACTAGCGGGTGGATTGCCACTATTAAGTGCGATCGCTCACAATCCACTCTACCTGATGGGCTTCTGTGATATCTGGAATATCCAGGCGCGCCGCTAATTTCCGAATGACTGCTTCCGGTACTGTTGCTGTGCGCGATCGATTCCGCTGCCATATTTCTTCTAGAGGTACTTCCAGATAAACAATGTGAATTCGCGCTTGATAAGCAGCAAAAAAATTAATTAATTGCTGCCGCATTTGTTTAGTTGTATTCGTGGCGTTCCACACAAAAGAACGCCCCTCATTTATATATTCGCGCGCTCTTTGTTTGGCTGCTGTCACCACATTCCCAGGTGTCTCGTTGGGAGGCACATTCATCTCTTTTCGCAGTGCATCCAGCGAGATTACTGGCAAATCTGGCAGATTTTTCCGAATCCAATAATCTTTACCGCTTCCTGGCAAGCCAGACATCAAAATTACTTCGCATCGAGTATCGTCAAATGCTTCGTAATCCGGGTTGCCGTTCTCTTTGCGGAAGTAGATAAATCTGCTGTGTGCTGATGGAAATTGTCGGGGAGAATCCAAACAATTATTTTCTTGACAAAACTCCCGAAATAGTTCTATTTTATCGAGCAATTCTTGTCTGTCGCTACACTGTCGGCCGCGCACGTCTGCTTCGGCTAAAAGTGCGAGGAAATCGCAGCGGACAACTTGACTAACTTTAATTACAGACTGCTGCGGGTTGGGTTTGTCGATCAGCCAGATGGGTAAACTGCCGAATTGGACGATCGCCACAACTGTTTCGCGAATCTCAAACTGCACAGGCGGCTCGAATTGGGATAAAATTTGTCTGACCATTCTCGCACCTTGGCGGGCGTGACCTTTTGAGCTAATTCTGCCGTCGGCTTCTATTTTTGTAAAGGCTGGTTTGGCGACATCGTGCAGCAAAGCGGCGGCAAAAAGTATCGATCGTTCTTTTTCGGGAAGTTGCCGCCAATTTGGGGATGAGATTAATGCTTCGCAGACCATTTTAGTATGAATTAAAACGTCTCCTTCGGCGTGATAAATAGGGTCTTGCTGACATCCTTTTAAGTTTTGAATCCAATCGAAATGATTTTGAATGCTCTCCCAATCCAGAAACCAATCGGGCGGTTGGGGACAAAAGGGAAAAGTCCAAGTTGCCGATGGCGATAACAGTGCATTCATAAATTCACCTGCTGGTTAACTAAAATTAAATAAATCTGCACCTGGACGCAGAATATTGGGTATAATTGGGCGATTTAGCCAATGTCCCTCGGCATTTTTAATAGCCGTCAAAAAGCTGGCACGCACGTATTTATAACGCGCCTTTACTATGCCATCTTCTTCGATTTTAATGTACAGACCTTCCATAATCTCACTCTTGTCAGTCTCTTTCAAACACCGTTCTTCATCTAATCCCAATTCCCGACTGTACAAACCCAAGCGCTCCAAATGCCCCGGTTGAATAAAATTAGATTTTTCCATAAACTGCATCATTTGCTTGGGAGATTTCAGCACTCCCGAAAACAGCACGGGAACTGACACCAACGGCAGTCCGCTTAACAACTTGCGGCGGGATTCTGTACTCAAAAATTGATTTTTTTCTAAGTCCAGCACGTCATATTCCATAAAATAGTGCGGCAAAAAATCATAAAAAACAGTGTGTTTGGCATAAAGCCATTCCCCGTAAAGAATGTAGCGATTTCCCAGCACTTCTCCCAGGGTTCCGCTAAGACTGAAAGCCCACTGTTTGAATAAGTTAAAATGTTTTTCCCTCGGCCCGCCGGTGAGATAGTGGCCGCGACTTTGCAGCAGCATTTGTCCATCTGGTGCGAAGCTGATGCCTGTATTAGCGCCGTCTACCTTTTCTTCAATCACTGTCGGGCGATCGCTCAGGGCGCTAAATGGCACGCTGTCGAGGTCTTCATCACCCGGCTGGAAACGCGAACCTTCGATGTGATAAGTTCGAGGATATTTAACAATTTTGACCATCAGCCAATCCCTTTGAGATTTGAGACTTTAGAGGCGACCCCATCCATTTTAGATTGTAGTAATTTTAGATTTGAGATTTTATAATTTAGAGGCGATCGAATCTATTTAACCATTATAATGGAATGAGCACAAAGGAGCGTGTAAGTTGAAAAATCAAAGTTTCCAGAGCATATCATCAGCACTCGCTGGGATTCTATTAGTAGGCGCGCTACTCATCGCCTTAAACTCTTTTGTCGTCATCAATCCAGGCGAAGCAGGCGTTGTCAGCGTTTTAGGAAAAGCCACAGATGGAGCATTGTTAGAGGGGTTTCACCTCAGACCCCCGCTAATATCCAAGGTAGATGTGTACGATGTAACAGTGCAAAAATTTGAAGTTCCCGCCCAGAGTGCTACTAAAGACCTTCAGGATTTAAATGCCAGTTTTGCCATCAACTTTCGCCTCGATCCTGAGAAAATAGTGGAGATCAGAAGGACTCAAGGAACTTTGGAGAATATAGTCTCAAAAATTATTGCTCCTCAGACGCAAGAAGCATTTAAAACAGCCGCTGCACTGAGAACCGCCGAACAATCTATTACTCAAAGAAGTGAACTGAAGCGAGACTTTGATACTGCGCTGAAGGAAAGGCTATCCAAGTATGATGTCATCGTACTCGATACGAGCGTTGTTAACATTCGATTCTCCACAGATTTTGCGAAAGCGGTTGAAGAGAAACAGGTTGCTGAACAGCGGGCGCAAAGAGCTGTTTATGTGGCTCAGGAAGCAGAACAACAGGCTCAAGCTGACATTAACCGCGCTCAAGGTAGGGCAGAAGCTCAAAGACTTTTGGCTGAAACTTTGAAGGCTCAGGGCGGCGATTTAGTTCTGCAAAAAGAGGCGATCGAAGCTTGGAGAAGCGGCGGGGCTCAGATGCCAAAAGTGCTGGTTATGGGCGCAGGTTCGAGTCGGGTTCCTTTCATTTTTAATATGAGCGATATTCAGGAAGAACCCGATCGCCCGCAAGTGACCAACAATTAAAATATGGCTGAGGGTAACAAGCTCGGTGTCTCCGAAAATATGGGCTTTGCTAACCATAAATCTCGCAATAAACCGAGTTTCCTCAGAAAGCGCACATAAGTCCTATGAGAGTTGCGGGAATATGCTACACTTCTGAAAGCCACAATATAACGACAGTTTAAAACCTGTTGTTATAAAAGCGAAGTCCGCAATTAACACGCAGGCAACACACTCATTTTAGGAAGCCAGGAGAAATCATGACCCGCGCTATTATGGAAACCGACAAAGGCACAATCAATTTGGAATTGTTCGATGCGGATGCGCCTAACACAGTGAAGAATTTTGTTGACTTGGCGGAAAAAGGTTTTTACGATGGATTGTCCTTTCACCGAGTCATTCCTAACTTTATGATTCAAGGTGGCTGTCCAAAAGGCAATGGAACGGGCGGCCCCGGCTACAAAATCAAGTGCGAAATTAACTCCAACAAACATTTGGCAGGAACTTTATCGATGGCTCACGCAGGCCGCGATACGGGTGGCAGCCAATTCTTTATTTGCCATTCTCCTCAGTCTCATCTAGATGGAGTTCACACAACTTTTGGCAAAACTGAGGATATGTCTGTCGTCAATGCTATCCGCCAAGGTGACAAGATTATCTCGCTCAAAATTGAGCATTAATTTTCTCTAATTAGTTGCGTTTGCAATAAGGAATTTAGTCCTTATTGCAAACAAAACGTGTGAAATTTAAGAGTTTTAAAATCTCAAATTTATGACGGTTATCAATGATTATGCTGTGGTGACTGAGTTAACTGAACTATATTTAAAATACGAAAAAGCTCTTTGTACGAATGATATTGAAACTCTCGATAATTTGTTCTGGGATGCGCCGGAAGTCGTGCGGTTTGGGGTGACGGAGAACCTCTACGGGAGCGATGAGGTGAGGGCTTTTCGCAAAGGACGATCGCCTGTAAATGTCGATCGAGAAATGTTCAACCTCAAAGTCGTGACTTTCGATGGAGACACGGCGGCTGTGACGCTGGAATTTCGCCGTGTAATGGATGGAGTGGTGCGGCTGGGGCGGCAGAGTCAGATGTGGCGGAAGTTTCCTCAAGGATGGAAGATTGTTTCCGCTCACGTTTCTTTTTTGCCACTGGAGGGATGAGCGGTGACACACCTCCAATCAAGGTGAAATAATTTCCCCAGTCGGTATTTGAATTTGATTATTGTGGAGCCATTTAATTCGGCAGATATTCTTTTTTTCCTTTACTATTAGTGCCTCTCTCTGTCTTGTCACCTATCTTCTGCTTTCTTGGTTCTCCACTTTTCCAGTAGCTTCCTCATTACCGCTATTTTCCCTGCTCCGATCCTCTAATACAGTTCATATTTGAGCAAAGTACACGGAATCGATCCATTAAAAACCGGAATACGCCGCGATGTCCTGAGTCCCACCTTTTTACCCAACTCCTTATTTCCTGTCAAAATAAACGCATTCCAACCTTTAAAACGATTCTTGAAAATATCCCCCAACATCTTGTACAAATCTCCCAATTCGCTAGCATCTCCCAGGCGCTCTCCGTAGGGAGGATTGCAAATCAAAACGCCTCTGTCTGCGGGGGCTTCCAACTGAGATAACTCGGTTTGAGCAAACTGAATCTTACCGGAAATACCAGCTTGCTGCGCGTTCGTGCGAGCTTGAGTTAACATATCGAAATCGCGATCGCACCCTGCAATCACCTCTTTAAGCTCCGGCAATTCGCTATTTTCAGCTTCGGCCCACAATTTATCCCACAAAGGTTCGTCAAAATCCCGCCAAGTCATAAATCCAAACTTTTCTCGAAACAATCCCGGTGCAATATTCAATCCCTTTAAAGTCGCTTCCAAAGGCAAAGTTCCAGAACCGCACATCGGGTCTAAAAACGGCAAATCTGGCGTCCATTCTGCCATCTCCAACAAAGCCGCAGCTAGGGTTTCTTTGAGGGGAGCAAGCCCCATCGCCGGTCGATATCCCCGGCGGTGCAAACTGCCGCCAGAACTGTCTAAACTTAAAATACAGTTGTCTCGATGAATGTGAATGTTAATTAGTAAATCGGGATGCTCTACATCAACATTAGAACGCTTGTTAAATTGAAGGCGCTGTTGGTCGGCGATCGCATTTTTGACCTGCAAAGCTGTAAAGTGAGTGTGGTTCAACTTTTCGTTGCCGCCGGTGCAGTTTACTGCTAAAGTATTTTCGGGATATAAGTATTCGTCCCAGGGGATTTTCTGCACTTCGCGGTAGAGCATATCCGAGTTGTAACACCGGAATTCGGCGATCGGCATTAGCACTCGAAAAATTGTTCTCGACCAAAGATTGACGCGGTACAATAAAGCGCGATCGCCCGCAAAGTAAACCCCTGTAAAATCTGGCTTGACATCCTGGGCCCCTAAACGTTCTAATTCTTGGGCGGCAATAGTTTCTAAACCGCGCGCAACTGTAGCAAAATATTGATTCATTGATAATTGGTAATTGGTAATTGCTTTTTCTCGATCGCTCTAAATTAGATAGTAGCTGGTTTAAATCCTAACTCTCACAAACAATACTCTACCTTAAGCTAGATGCCTCGGTAAAAAAAATACTAACTTTCCGAACAGCTTTGTTAACAGGCGATCGCCCGAACCCGCACCCGATCGACCTTACCGACACAAAAACCCACCTCCTCCGGGTGGGTTTCCGCGCACCTCACCCTTGCAAGTCACAAACTGTCAGTAATACTCGTAAAATTAAAAGCTTTCACGCGCACTCCGGGCACGACACTACCGCCGTAACGCTTCACCGCACTAACTGCATCCACATCGCGCAACATATCAGGTAAAACTTGATTGAAACGCAGGTTTTTAATCGGGTAAGCAATTTTGCCATCCTCAATCCAAAAAGTACCGTCGCGAGTCATTCCCGTTACTTCCAATGTTTTCGGATTAACGTAGCGCACGTACCAAGCTCGACTGACGAAAATTCCTCGCTCGGTTTGAGCAACTAAATCTGCTAAACTTTGGTCGGAACCTGTCATCACGATCGGGTAATAAGCACCTTTTGCCTCTTTGCCTTTTTGTGCGGCCCAGTAGCGGGAATAAGACAAACTTTGAGGGACGCCATCTTGGATGATTTCCAAATAGTTATTGCTCAATCCGTCGCCGAAAAAAGTATTCGATCGCAGCAAAGGATGAGCCGGATCGCGCTGCACTTGCACTAACGGGCTAAAAAGTTGTTCCCCCGCGCGGTTTCCCGCTGGTTTTCCCTCTGCATCGGCGATCGACATAAACGATCGCCCCTCATCCGCCGCCCTCGCATCCAGCCCCCAAATCACCCACGGTAGCAAGTCCGCAAAAGCAGCACCATCAAAGATTACAGGATAAATGCCGGGAGTGACTTCGCGGGGGTTGCGGGATGCGATCGCCCGATCGAGCACTTGTTCTGCTAATTCGGCGATCGGCAATTCGTTGATACTCCAAGCAGTGCTCTGAGCCCAACTAGAACCGTCTTCAATGCGAGCAGTAAAGCTGAAATCCGCCTCTGTAGAACGATTGCAGGCGCGGAGTCCGGTTGACGAGGCGATCGCGTACAGCGACGCGTCAGTGCTCAAAGTGCCCGAACCATGAGCGCCCCCCTGGGAGGATCTGGCGCAAGCTTGCTGCACCAATTCGGCCCGCGCTAGAGGCGATATAGTTGCGGTTGCTGCGTCGAATGCGGGCGATCGCAAATCGTAGGTTTGAGGTGGCAGCAGCGGCATCCATTCGGGGTCTGCCGGCGCAATTCGGGCCAATTCTTCCGATCGCTTAACTGCGGAGGCGATCGCATCTTCATCAAATTCTGTAACAGCAGCAGAGGCGCTTTTGTTGCCAAAATAGCTAGTAATGCTCAGGTTAAATACAGTTTTGCTAATATTTTGGCTGATTTGATTTTCCGAGAATCGGGAAAGAGATTCCTCGCCAGTAGAGAGACTGACAAATACTTCCTCTGCTTTGGATAATTTGACTGCTTTTTCTACTACAGATAAGGCTTGGTCTTCACTTAAAAGTGCGGGCGATGTTGTTACAATCATGATTGGTAATTAGGCATTGCGAATTGGGCATTGCGAATTGGGCATTGCGAATTGGGTATTGCAAATTGGGCATTGTTAGCAATTAACTAATAACTAAGAACCGATGCCCCGTGTCCCATGTCCTATTACCCAATTTGAATATTTCTCACTCGCACCGGCACACAAGCGTGAGTCATTTGAGCAACCTGCATCGGCTCGCCCTTTCCGCATATATTAGTACCGCACTGAACCTGCTCCGAAGCCGGCCCAATCGCATCTATTTGATTCCAGAAATCAGTAGTCATCGCCTGATAAGTTACATCCTTCAACATACCGACAACTTTACCTTTTTCCACCTTCCAAAAAGCATCGCCGCCGAATTGAAAATTGCGTCGCTGCTGGTCGATCGAATAACTACCCATACCGTCGATTAAAATCCCGTCTTCCGTATCCGCAATCATCTCTGCCAAAGTAGCAGTATGGCTGCCGCCATCCGGGCCCGGCTCTAATCCCAAATTGGGAATTCTCACCATCGGCACGCTCGACCAACTGTCAGCGTAAGCAGAACCGTTGCTGCTACCGCGTCCGAGGCGATAAGCCGTCTCTCTGTCAGTGAGATAATCAACTAAAATTCCATCCTTGACAACGTACCACTCTTGTGATTTTACGCCCTCATCATCGTAACCCATTGTACCGCGGCCGCCTGGTTGAGTGCGATCGCACTTAAAATTCACCCAAGGTGCAGCGTATTGCAGTTTATTTAACTTATCAGTAGTAGCAAAGCTCGTACCAGCAAAATTAGATTCGTAACCGTAAACCCGGTCTAATTCAGTTGGATGTCCTACAGATTCGTGGATTGTCAAATACAAATTTGTCGGCAGGAGAATCAGGGATTTGCAAATACCAGCCGGGATTTTGGGAGCGCGCACTTTCTCAATAGCTTCAGCGGCAACTCTTTCGACTTGACTCAACAAATCATCGGGATTAATATGTTCGTAACCGATATTAAGTGGAGGGCGTTCGTAACTGCGACTTTGGGCATCGCCGCCCGCAATTGCCGTACAGTTAAAACCCGGATAGCTGCGGTAGATTGTTTGTTCGATTAGCGAGCCTTCTGTGGAAGCAAAAACCTTGTCTTCGCGGCTGGACTGCAAAAAAGAATCAGCTTTTTTGATGCCTTGTGCGCCGTGTGCTAGCAGCTTCTCGTTGATAGTTAGCAGCAGTTCAGCTTTCTCAGCAACGGGTACAGAAAAAGGGTCAATGGTGATGGGAGTAATGTAGGTATCGACATATTTTTCGACAGGCACTAACCGCACCGGTTCCTTTTGAGTTAAGCGGCTGCCTTTAGCGATTTCTACAGCCAAAGCGACTATTCTTGCAACCTCTGCGGCTGTTTTGCTGTGACTGGCGGCAAACCCCCAAGCGCCGTCTAGAAGGACTCGCACGCCAAAACCGGAACTTACATTATCTGACAGTTGACTTAAAGATCGATCGCGCGCATAAAGATTCTGCCTTCGGTAACTGCAAAAACGCACATCACCGTACTCGCAACCTGTTTTCCGAATCAAATCTACAGCCAAATTTGCTAACTCGTTAGCAGAGATTTTTGCAGTTAATTGCACCATAGTTATGCGTCATTCGTCGTTAGTTGTTAATTATTATAGCGCTTTTTAATTATTTGAACGAACCGCGAAGATGCAAAGAGCGCGAAGGAAGGAAAGAGAGAGGTGTTTTTCATATCGTTGACGGTTGTTTCGGAATGATTAAACCGCAGAGACCGCAGAGACCGCAGAGGAAGAAAAGAGAGAGATAAATAATTCCGATACCAACGAATTTGATGTCATTTCTAAGTAGAATTTTTACCTAAAAACATCTTCTTCTTTCTCTTCCTTTGCGTCCTAGCGCTTACGCGCGGCTTCGCCTAACGCGTCTTCGCGGTTCGTTAAATCCTACTCCATTTCCTGCAAAACCCCTGTCAAAATTTCTACAAGGCGATCGATATGTTCCTTCTCAATAATCAACGGTGGCGATAAAGCAATAATATCACCCGTAGTCCGAATCAGCAAGCCTTTTTCATAGCACTGCAAGAAACAATCAAAAGCCCGTTTTCCCGGCTTCCCAGCAATAGATTCCAACTCAATCCCCGCCACCAGTCCCAGATTGCGGACATCAATTACGTGCCGCACTCCCTTCAAAGAATGCACCGCATCTTCCCAGTAGCCAGCCATCTTATCGGCTCGTTCAAACAGCCTTTCTTCCTCA
The DNA here is from genome assembly GCF_036701585.1 of Microcoleus sp. POL10_C6. NCBI lineage: Bacteria > Bacillati > Cyanobacteriota > Cyanophyceae > Oscillatoriales > Microcoleaceae > Microcoleus > Microcoleus sp. POL10_C6. Next base: position 12,305 of record NZ_JAUBRB010000088.1, read on the forward strand.
TAAATATCCAGCGTCGCCAAAGCAGCCGCACAAGCCAGAGGATGACCAGAATAAGTATAACCGTGAAAAAGCTCGATCGCATTTTCAGGAGCATTCATGAAAGCATCATAAATTCCTTGCTTCACAAACACCGCCCCCATCGGCACCGTACCGTTAGTTATCCCTTTCGCCGCCGTCACAATATCGGGAACAACCCCAAAATATTCAGTAGCAAAACTGGAACCTAAACGCCCGAATCCGGTAATTACCTCATCAAAAATCAGCAGAATTCCGTATTTGTCGCAAATCGCCCGCAGTCGCTCCAAATAACCTTTCGGGGGAATCAAAACCCCTGTAGAACCAGCCACAGGTTCGACAATTACTGCTGCAATATTCGACGCATCGTGCAAAGCGACAATCCGCTCCAATTCATCCGCCAAATGTGCTCCCCATTCCGGTTGTTTGCGGCTGAAAGCATTGTGTTCGAGATTGTGAGTGTGAGGCAAATGATCGACTCCCGTCAGCAAACTGCCAAAAAACTTGCGGTTTGTACCGATACCGCCGACAGAAATTCCTCCAAAACCAACGCCGTGATAGCCGCGTTCCCTCCCGATTAATCTTTGGCGAGTTCCTTCACCTTTTACCCGGTGATAAGCAATCGCAATTTTTAAAGCAGTTTCTACAGATTCCGAACCCGAATTAGTAAAGAAAACGCGATCGAAATTGCCCGGAATCATCTTTACCAAACGTTCCGCCAATTCAAAAGCGCCCGGATGTCCCATCTGAAAAGCCGGAGAGTAATCCAAACGCAAAACCTGCTGTTTAACTGCTTCGGCAATTGTCTCGCGGGCGTGTCCTGCATTCACGCACCAAAGCCCTGCAGTACCATCCAAAATTGAGCGGTTATCATCGCTTGTAAAGTGCATATCTTTTGCCGAAACCAATATTCGCGGATTCGCTTTAAACTGTCGGTTGGCAGTGAATGGCATCCAGTAAGCGTCCATATTTGTCATCGTTTTTTTATCTTTTTATATTGATGATTCTGCCTTCAAACTATAACTTGCTACGGATTGGAGATCGCCAGACGCTTATTATAATTTTACAAATATCTTTTTTAAACGAACCGCGAAGACGCAAAGAGCGCGAAGGAAGAGAAGAAAGAGGTTTTTATCATTTTGAAGTAGAGTATTTGCCTGAAGACATCTACCTATCTTCTTCTTTCTTTTCCTTCGCGCCTTTGTGGTTAATTAAATAGATATTCTTTAATTAACGATCGCCTCCACAGACTCATGCTGCAACAAACCAGTTAGCATTTTCACAGGCCGCTCCCCGTAGGGCCACGCGAAAGCATGGCGAAAAGCTGCTTCTTGACACGCTTGCAACTGCCGAAAATCAATGATATCCAAAGTTAACAAATTCTCGTACTCGAAAGGCAATCGCACGTTGTGCAATCCCGCGTTGTCGGTGCAAATGGCAATATCGACACCAGCTTCAAAACATCGATCGAACACAACCTTCAATTCGCGCATATCCTGCAACGTCCCCGTTTTGAGATAGGTAGTCGGACAAACTTCCAAGCATTGACCCCTGCGCGCGACTTCTGGCAGCAGTTCGGGATATTTTAACGGAATTTGAATCCCGTGGCCGATACGCATCAGATAGGGCAAAAGTTCGGGATAACAGCCAGAGGTAGTTTCGTAGAGGTGGCCGGTAGTTTTGATGCCGATCGACCTCGCGTACTGGTACAATCCGACAAACTCCTCCAAACGATCGCCAATAGCAGCATCGCCGCCAGCTAGATCGATCGCGCAAACGTATTCTCCCATTTGTGCGGCCAAATCTACGATCGCCCGATTCACTTCATAAGGCAAACGCGAGTGCATACACAAAATTTGGCTGGTAACAATCGGACAATCGCTAATTTGACTTGCCTTGCCCACAACCTTGACAATTTCTGCCATCAAATCAATGCGTTTTGACTGTTCCAAATGTTCTGGAGTCCGCAAATAAGGCGTATAGCGCAACTCCAAATAAGCCAGATTTTCAAACACGTAAGCGCCCCGCATCAACCGATAGATGAAATAAGGCAATGTCTCAACAGTTTGAACGCTTTCTACCAGCGTGTGCAGTTCCAAATACTCATTGAGAGTATTGCGCGGACGAGTGTAAAACTCCTCAAACTCCGAGTATTCTTGAAATCGATTAACCATCTCAGCATTGTGGCGATCGAAATACCGCCACAGCACCCTAGGAACAACAGAACCACCCAGATGGCGGTGCAACTCAGCGTGTAAAGTCATGGCAACAAAGCCTCAATTTTCTCAATTTTAACAAAAATTAATTAGTCAGTAGTCAGTAGTCATTAGTCATTAGTCATTAGTCATTGGTTATTTGTGAGTTCCCATGCCTAATGCCCAATAGACATCTCCCATAATTCTTGTGGAACAGGCAAGATGCCTGTTCAAAATAGGCTTTTTGGGAGATGCCCCATGCCCCATGCCCCATGCCCCATGCCCCATGCCCCATGCCCCATGCCCCATGCCCGTATCTAAAATCTAAAATCTAAAATCTAAAATAGATTGACATTTGGGACGCATTCATACATAATCGGAGATTGTGTCAACCTGAACTGAACGCGAGAAACCCTTGGCTAACGTAGTTGTGATCGGCGCCCAGTGGGGCGATGAAGGAAAAGGCAAAATTACCGATTTGCTCAGCAAATCCGCAGATATCGTTGTCCGCTACCAAGGGGGCGTCAACGCGGGTCACACCGTGGTAGTTAACGGTCAGACTTTCAAGCTGCATTTAATTCCGTCCGGGATTCTCTACCCTGATAAAGAGTGTATTATCGGCTGTGGCACGGTCATCGACCCTAAAGTTTTAATTGCAGAGTTAGATCAGCTAGAGGCACTGAATATTTCGACAGCCTCGCTGATGATTTCGGAGACGGCTCACGTCACGATGCCCTATCATCGATTAATTGATGTAGCATCGGAAACGCAGCGGGGAAATTATAAAATCGGGACGACGGGACGCGGCATTGGCCCTACTTACGCCGACAAGTCGGAACGCACGGGCATTCGGATGCTCGATTTAATGGACTTGGACGGGTTGCAAGAACAATTGGAATGGACGATTAATTGTAAAAATGTCCTTCTCGAAAAACTCTACAATTTGCCGCCTTTAAATCCGCAAGACGTAATTGATGAATATCGAGTTTATGCGGAACGTTTGCGGCCGCACGTAGTTGATAGTTCCCTGAAGATTTATGAGGGAATTCACAAGCGGAAAAATATTCTGTTTGAAGGCGCGCAAGGCACTTTATTAGACTTAGACCACGGTACTTATCCTTACGTTACTTCGAGCAATCCCATCGCTGGTGGGGCTTGTGTGGGAACAGGAGTCGGCCCAACAGCGATTGATCGCGTAATTGGCGTAGCAAAAGCTTATACAACCCGCGTCGGAGAAGGCCCTTTCCCTACGGAAATGGTAGATGGAGTTGGCGCAATTTTGGGCGAGAGAGGTGCAGAATTCGGCACGACAACGGGCAGAAAACGCCGCTGCGGTTGGTTCGACGCAGTAATCGGCCGCTACGCAGTCCGCATCAACGGCCTTGACTGTCTGGCAATTACCAAACTAGATGTTTTGGATGAATTAGAAGAAATAAAAGTTTGCGTTGCTTACGAAATTGACGGCGAAAGATGTGTTGATTTCCCGAAAAGTTCCCGGATATTTGCTCGCTGCAAACCTATTTACGAAACCCTTCCCGGTTGGAAACAGTCTACGGAAGAGTGCCGCAATTTGGAAGATTTGCCGCCGCAAGCTTTGAATTATCTGAAGTTTTTGGCAGATTTGATGGAAGTGCCGATCGCGATCGTTTCTCTCGGTGCCAGCCGCGACCAAACTATTATTGTAGAAGACCCGATTCACGGCCCGAAACGCGCTTTGCTCTCTGCTGACGGTACGCCAGTAGCAGCACAATCATAACAGGTTTAGTTATAATAGACAAAAAGGGTCTAAGCTGTTCTGGATTTAAATTGTATGTCAAAAAACAATAAAACTCTTGTGGGGTGGGCGTCCCGCCCGCCCAGAAGATGCAATTTAAATGCGCGACAGCTTATCTCATGTGTGACGAGGCTCCAATGACCGATGAAGATCGTCTGATCTACCAACTAACCCTTCATCGAGATTTGGTTGGCTGGGTAATCGGAAAGTTAGCTGAAGCTGGCATTGCATCCCAGAGAACTACTGGCAACTATCCGAAAGGAGACATTTTGATTGTCGCTCCAAATGAGGCATCGCAAGTAAAAGAAATAATCCGGGATATTCATAATCAATACACTAGAGAAAATATCAAAGATTCACAGTCAACCTTAGAGGAAAGAAAAACAAACTTACCGCATATAGAAATCAAAACCACATACCTTTCAGGAAAAGCAGTTAATGAAATTATTGATACTGCTACTGTCATTGCAGTTGAAAGTGCCGATAGAATTTCTGGACCTGGCAAGGCTAAATTTATTAAAGCAGTTATAGCTTATGCATAAAATATTCCTTTGAACGAGTTTCTAGATGTTGAGTAGCAGGAGTAATCCCAATGTTTGACATCAGTTTTTATTCAGCCAATGGTGAACCGTCCGATAGTGTAAGAATAACAGCAGCTACTTACGAGTGGTTAGCAAAATCAGCATTTTCAAAAATAGGTGGCGAATCAATCGAAACCAAAATTTACCTAGATGAAGAAAATGTAATTCTGCCTTTAGTTGAATTAAATCAAGATATTCGCCAGCAGTTCAAGAAAATTTTCAGCGAAGCAATCATCAGTGAAAGCGATGCAGTTCTTACTAAGCTTGGTGATTACCCTTCAAAAGAAGAGTATCAAGAAGGAACGTACCGTCTGAGAAAAATGCTGGAATTGCTGAAGAGTGTGGAAAACGAAAATTATCAATACCTTCAGCGAATTTAATTGAGCGCGATCGCAATATCACAATTCTGGTAAAATGTGAAAACAATCAACAGAAAGTCATAAAATGGAACTCGCAGTAGAATGTCAAAAGCGGGCAGAAGGCAGCAAACCTAACGCCCTCCGCCGCTCTGGATTGATTCCCGCCGTCCTCTACGGTCACAAAGGCTCTGAATCCATTTCCCTTACCATCAAAGCCAAAACAGTTGAACACCTGCTCAAAAAGCACGTAGTCAACAATGCCCTAATTGACCTCAGCATTCCCGACCTCTCTTGGAGCGGCAAAACCTTGCTCCGGGAAGTGCAAGTTCATCCTTGGAAGGGCTATCCTTACCACCTGAGCTTTTTCTCCGTGGCGACTCAAGACAGCCTGGAAGTTGAATTGTCACTGCGTTTTGTCGGCGAACCTGTCGGCGTCAAGTTAGAAGGCGGCATCTTGGATACGGTGCTGACGCAACTCGCAGCTAAGTGCAAACCTGACAGCATTCCTGAAGCAATTGAAGTAGATATTTCTCATTTAAAGGTTGGGGATGCGCTGCACATTCACGAATTAGTTTTGCCTGCAGGAGTGGTAGCTCTCGGCGAACCAGATCAGGTGGTTGTTAGCGTGCTGGGAATTCAAGCAGGTTCTGAAGCCGAAGACGCAGAAGAAGACGCAGCCGCAGCAGCTTAATTAGTAATTGCTAATAGTTGTTAACTAATTGTTGAAAAAAAAGGGCGATCGCTTTCTCCCAAAAGGGCGATCGTTTTTTGCTAAAAAGGCTATTCTCGTTTGGGTTCGATTGCACATTTTACGCCCTGCTCAGAAACAGGCAAGATGCCTGTTCCACAAACAGTGAATTACTTTCTTGTGGGGTGGGCTTAGAGCTAGCCCGTAATATCTTTTTAGGCGGGTTCCCCTCCACACCACCAGCAATTATCCCACAAGCAAAAACCGGCAGTGTTTACTTTGCTTTACAAAACCTGCGATCAACCAGAAGCTACAAGAGTCGGAACTGGCGCGCAAATCCGCCAGAAACCTTACTGATTCTTACATATTTAGCCGTAAAATCAAAAAATTAGCCGAGAATCCCGGTTCCTCGCCAGCACCGCGAGTCAAAAAAATTAAGAATTGGGGGAACAAGTCAGGTTCTGTTAGTGTCAAACGCGAGTATAATTGTGAAACGTTTTGACTACCCTATTTAATTCCTGCCTCTGGAGCCGCCGCCCATATGCCATCAACAGTGAATACAGAATCAACAGCGGTTCAATTTAACCAACAGGGAGAAATATACTTATCCCAAGGAA
>NZ_JAUBRB010000089.1:0-17976 GCF_036701585.1 Microcoleus sp. POL10_C6
TATTTCCGATTCCGGGTTGTAGGCAAGTGCGATCGGTTCTATTGCTGGTGTCTCTGTCTCTGGTATTGGTTCCGGCGCGGGTTCTGCGGTTTCCGGCTCCTGTGAGTTATCGGGAAGTGCGATCGGCTCAGTCACAGTCGCTGGCTCTGAGCTGTTATCGGTTGGCTGTGCTGGCTCTACCTCTGCCTCTGGCTGTGGCTGCGACTGTTTACGATTGGCATTAGCTAAAATCCTGCAAGCTTCATTCTCTTCATCACTCAGAAGCTTTTTGATTGCTGCTTTTAGACGCCCTGTACTGTCTAATTTGATTGATTTTTTGGCAGCGTCCCTGACCGCTACCGCGTCATTTTCTGCGATCGCTTTCCGCAGTGCGGCAACCCCCTGGTTTACCAGTTCCGGTTCCGGTTCCGGTTCCGGCGGCGCGATTGGTTCCCCTGCATCTGTCACTACTGGGGGAGCTATTTTTTCGCTCTGGGGGAGGTCTTGAAGCATTGCTGTATGAGTGCTTGAGGCATCTGTCACTGTGGGGGAGTGGGGGAAGAGTGTTTTTTCATCCTTAAGGAATTCTGGTTGTTTCAGCCCTTGAATTTCCGAAGGTTGCAAAATGTAGTGACAGTTAGTGACATTTAGCTCAGAACCATTACTGTGTAAGGATTCTAAGTGGGGGAGGTTAGTTCCCCCAGTGTTCCCCCAGTCATCCTTAGAACCTTTACTATGTAAGGATTCCAAATGGGGGAGGTCAGCTTTTACATTAGTGACACTTGGTGCACTAATAACAAAGGAAGAAGTTTTGTTTGAGTCAACCACCGCCCCATAATTCATTAGAGCTAAATCCCGGAACCAGCTCTTTACCTGCTGTGCGTTTGGACGATTTTTGGAATCAAACGATTTTTGGCAGTCGCGAACTGTTAGCGTTCCCCCTTTGCGCTCTGCCAGCAAAATAATTTTTGTCAGGTTAGGGGCCAGGGCCGAGCGATCAGAAAATTCTGTGTAGAGCGATGCCACCTGATCGGCTGCAAACTTAACAAACTTCGCCGCCGCTTCAACTGCACTGCGGGGAATTTGATTTGTCACCTGTTGCCCGTTGAAGACACAGGTCAGAGCGTGAATCGTAGTTGCAAGTTTGCCAACTTTCTCAGGCATTTTTCCGAGGGCCCCTCTCAATCCTTGCTTTGGCTCATCAAATACCCGCCGTTTGTGACACGCCAGAGTAAAAGTCCGGTGATATTTTTTGGCCTCTCGGTCAAATTCAAAAAAGATAGCCGGCAAAGCATCAATTTTTTGATAAAGGTCGCTGAGCAGCGGTGTCAGGTCAAAGCGTCCGCTATCATCTTCTGGCAAGTTTGGCACTGCCAGTGGCTGAATCACAAAATCAAAGCGGGCAAATTTTCCGTTACTGTCGGAGCAATCTTTGAGTAGGCCGGCGAGCACGTCCGGTTGAATGGTTCCAAAAATGCTCAAACCTACAGCCTCGACACTGGCTCTCACTCCTGACGCTCTTAAAACCGTCGTTCCCGTACCGTTCCAAAAACTGAGCATATCTTCTTCATCGCTACCCTTGCCACCGCGATATTGATTCCCCGATTTCAACATTCCGGCAAGTTCATCACAGAAGTACATCATTGCCTGTTCGGGGAATTCTGCCTGTTGGTAAATGATGCCTTCCCCGGTGGTTTTATCAAACATATAAAGCCGTGGCCGTGGCGGTTTTGGGGCGGGGCCTCGATCGTCGTCTTTCTTGGCTTTGTTCCAATTGTTCAATTCAGTCTCGTAATCTATTTGCGCTTTCTGAAATTCTTTCTGTGCTCGTTCCCGCAAAACTCGCATCGGTCGATCGATGATTGCTTTAGGTATCGGAGTCTTTAGTTGGGATACCTCCGCAACGATGCCAGCATTGTAATTAGGTACGCAGCGCCAGTCAGTATCCCGCCGGAGCATCGTTTCTGTTCCGACCTTAAACAAACTCGATACTTGAGTAAGTAGCGCGGCGAGGTAGCACTCCGATCGCAAATTCAGCATCGCCGCCAGTTTCTCGATCGGTTGTGCCAAGCCTACGGGTAGCACTTCGCTCAATGCGATCGAGCTTTTGTGAGCATTTAGTAAATTTTCAATTTCTGTCGCTACATCGGGGCGATCGGATTCTTGCTCTATTTCTTGCTCGCGGTCGCGGTAAATTTTCCAGATATCCGCAGAACTGATGCGAAAGCTCAGAGCAAGTTCGGAGATTTTAAGCTGTAGCTGAGATTTACTAAAGTCCTCCTTTAGCAAATGCTCGATTGCTTCTCCTAATACGGAGCCAAGGGAAATCTCGAAATTTGGATGAGTGACAACATTATTTGTAGGATGTTGGAGTACGTTGTCAGGTTTTGGTTTTTGGTTGAATTTGCGATCGGGCATCTGAACGCCAACCTTACCAGCGAGCTCGCGCACAACCTCAGCAAACTCTTTTCCGGTCGGGCTACCAGAACCGCCATGCAGTTGATGGAGAAACTGCACCGGCCCGCCACCAGCGTCACACCCAAAACATTTAAAAAGCTTGGTGTCAGGGCTGACCGTGAAGCTGGGAGTCTTTTCCTCATGGAATGGGCATAAGCCTTTGAGGTTTTTACCAGAAGATTTGAGCGCTACCCAATTGCCGTAAAATTCCTCCGCATCCAGGCGTGGGAGAATTTCATTGTTCAGAATGTCAACCAAGCTTTTATCACCAGCATCTATATATGTTGGATTTTCGGGTTTCGGTTTTTGGGGGAGTTCGATCGTCGGCGCTTCCCGCATCAGTCCCAGAATAAAATCGGGGACTGATGCAGTCTCCCCCTCGTTTTTCCAGAGGTAAGATTTTTGGGTGTCTGGATGGATCGACGGTGGAAGCGTGGAACACTCATTCCATCGGAGTTCTAACTTCTGACACAATGCGCTGTTAGTGCAGCCGTAAATTTCAGCGAGTTTTTTTGCGATCGCCGGGGGAATCGGTGAAGTTGTGCCAGATTCCCATTCCTCAATATTTTCGATTGTGGTTCCGACTGTTTGAGCGGTCGCCTCAGTGCTCAATCCCAGTTCTATGCGATAAGCAGGATTGAGGATAAAGAATTTTGTCGCTGTTAGCCCTTCCCACTTTTCCTTTGGCACTTCCAGCAAAATTTGAAAATGCCCTTCCTTGCCAGAACTCCATTGCTTTGTCTTCGGATAGGAAGCGCCGCCACTGAGCGCGCAATATTTCTTGAGTGCTAGTGACCCGTCAAAGTCGATCGCCATAATGCCACCACTCAACGGGCCTGTCACGATACTCACCCCAGTCCACAAGGTTTTTTGGCCTTCGTGGTTAGTTTGCGATCGGATTGCTTCGATCAGTCGAGCGCGATCAAGTTTTTCTTTATTCCAGTTTGGCCACAGATTTTTCTTGTCTATGCAGGGAGTCAGCGCCCAGTCTTGCGGAAGTGTGGCAAGTGCTTTGAGCAACTCTGCGGTGCGGTCGGTGTTGAAATTGGCAACCATTACACCGCACCTCCAATCGCTTCAAAGGTACGTGCAGAGAATCCCCGGTTTGCTTGCGTATTTACAGGGAATTGTGGATTTATCGCTGCAAAGCTAACTCCAAATAATCCCCGGTTATGTTGCGTATTTAGAGGAGTTTGTGGTAGAATAGGCTGATAACAAGGCTTTGCAGGCTCTTGAAACTTATGAGTAGCTCTATGGATAGTGCTAGAATTCAGAATTTGCTCGATCGCACCGCTACAGATGGCGGGAAGGTTGCTACAGACATCTGGGGTACTATTAGAAGCCCCAAAAACAGCGCAATTTTTGGGCTTTATTCTTTTTTTGATGTATGGCATGATGGGATAACAATCGGCAATCTTCTTAGGATGCCGAGTTGGTAGTTTGCTAACTTTGTCGTGCAATCTTGGCGGAGAGACGACAAAAGTTAAATCGATTGTTTTAGATAATAAAAAGAAGTGCTGAAGCCTTATGCTGCCAGCACTTCTTCGTTTTGACATTGTATTTTAGCTTTCGATTCCATGTGCTTATCGAGTTGGTTCAGGTAAATCCAAAGTGCCTCTTCAGCAAAAGCCGATCGAGACACTCCAAAAGAGGCAGCATAGGTATCAAGTGCTTCTGTTAGATCGGGGGAAAGCGCGAAAGATATTCTGAGTTTTCTTGTCGTTGAAAGCATAAGCACCTTCTTAACTTTTGCTAGTTGTCGATTTTGCCTCAAATTCTTGAACCAGGCGATCGGAAAGTTTCTTGCTCGATCGAATGAACTCCCTTTAATGTAGCAGATAGCATTAAGAAGTTCGCAATCTTCAATAAAACTTATGGCAATTTACTACATAGGATAAATAAGATATACCAAGATAACCACGATATCTTGATATATCGTGATATATCTTATTCACTCTTGGGAGCAAAATTAGCAGGGAGTCAATCGAGTAACTAATCAACTAATCGACAAAGTGTTAGGCAAAGTGTAAGAAAAAGCTTGCCTGAAAATCCAGAAAAATCATTTTTCTAGGAATTCCTAGGATTTTTAGTCAAGTTTCCTTAAGTAAAATTTATTTTTCTTTGTTCCATGTCGCCTGTGCGACGGGCTAGGAGTGAAAAATCGGGACAGCATCGCCCGATCGCCCCTACTCCTCACCTGTCCCCGGAATTTTCCAAGGATCAATGCCGTTTTCTCTAAGCAAGCGTTCATAGTGGTCGCGTTCGATTCTGGCTTCATCGTCAACCCAGAATGCTTCTCTGATATCGCGCTCAAGCTCTTGAACTCGCTGACTAAGCAATTCGTTTCTTTCAGTCTCTGTGCGGGTAACGTTGAAAGCTTCATCAAAACGTCGTTCTAAAGTTTCAGCCATCAGGGCATCTACAAGAGCCAGAGCTTGCTTGTTTCCTCGGTGAGACTGCCACAGCCAATATTTTCTAACGACTGCTAACGGTAGCGCGTTAATCCTTGCTTGCCCTCTAAGTTGCTCTTCCGCTGGTTCTATCTCGGAAATCTGAGGCGTATAACCCTCACCTGCTAAAGCTTTGAATGCCTTAGAGCGTAAAAAATCTGAGATGTTCTGAACCTTTAAACCCACACATTCCGCCGCCTGTGTCTGGCTCATCCGATAACTGCCATCGGGTAACATGAACCCATCGACTGTCAGGGAGCCTATTTGCACTGAGGCCCGAACGGCTCTTACTGATTCGGTCACTAACTTCTACTCCTTTGCTAGACATCTGCTAGACATTAACTAGCTTCTTTACTTGCCCTACCCCGCTTACCTTTCGCTGCGGCTGGTTCCGCTGTTGGGGGCTGCGAGTCTGTGGGCTGCGGTTCGGATGGGCGATCGGAATTATCTTGCTTGTCTTTGAATTCAAAATACTCGCGTATCAAGTCTTCTAGACCTTGGCTGTTGTCTACGTCGCGCTCAAGGCAATGTATCCTAAATCGCTTGTATAAGTCTTTGGGTATATGTCCCCTAAGTGCGGCGTAACCTGAATCTGCTTTTTTTGCGGGCATAGTGACTAAATATATTTTTCGTAACTTCTCTCCATTATTTCACAAGGTTTGTAGCGGTCTTTTAGTTGCAACTTCGTTTTTATGTTAACTTGACACAGTTGCGACTTCTCGATTAATATAGCACTCATAGACGCAATAAAGCCAGTTCCGAGCGTAAAACGGTCACACGTACATTCCCGCAGGGTTGCTCAAAAATTGGCTCGAAAATCGTCTCAAACTCATACGCCACAAGGCAAAACCGAACCATGCAAACTGAATACAGACAAACCACGCTTGGCTCAATCCAGCCGCACCGCGCCGTCGTGCGTCCTGTGCTGGCAGTAGACCCCGGCAATCGTTTTACAAAGTGGATCGACGGTCAAACAGTCCGATCAATCCCGTCTTACGTGAAGGAATTATCCGACTGGGAAGAGGGCGGAAGCGACGGCCAGAGCTACGAAATCGAATTCTCTGGCCGCCGTTATTTAGTTGGTCGGCTAGCACAGTTGATGGGTGGCAGTCCGGCTTTCGAGTCTGGTAAAGCTGACTTGGCTCACCTGCTAATTCTCCCCGCGCTTGCCTCCGACAGCCCCCAGCGCATAGAAAGGCTGGTGATACCGACACCGGATTCTCGGAATCAGCAGACGATCGCCAAACTCAAAGAACTAGAAACGACGATCGAGTTCTCGGTCAACGGTCGCGACTGTTTGACCACAATCCGATCAGTATCTGCGGTTGATGAATGTCGCGGCGCTTATGACCTCGCACTGGGTCGGCAGATGTGGCGTTATCCCCAGAACCCCAACGGCATTCTTGATATTGGCGGTGGAACTGCAATTGCCCGACTGTTTGCACCCGGTGGCGCTTTGCTCCGGGATGCTGACATAGTTCTCCCAGGCACATCGCACCTTGCCCAAAGGTTAGCAGCGGCGATACTTCCCAAAGTTGGAACGACTGCGGACGCTGGCTCACTGATGGACTCGATCGCCGCCAACAACTTTATATATGGCAACACCGACATCGACTTTAGCCGCGAGTTTGTGACAGTACGCGACGGCTGGGTTAGTGACATTCGATCGAAACTCAAATCGAACTGGGCAAAGTATCTGCCTAGCTTAGGTGAGTTAGTTGTCATTGGTGGCAGTGCCAGCTTGCTGCAACCCATGTGTGAGGCATCAAAGGGTCGCTTCAAAGTTGCCCCAAGACCTCAATTCTTTAACCTCTACGGACTCAACAAGGAGCAAAACTAATGGCACAAACCCGCGCTGTCCTGCCTTCACGATTTGTACCTCTAGCTGATGAATTGCTTGCTGCCACTGGGGCAAGCGACTACAGCACCCTGATCGGAATTCTATTAAGCCGCTACGGTAAGCACCTCCTAAATACTTGGGAAATTGCCAATTGTCCGCAGGCTGCAGCAATTCAGCAGCCGATCGCCCCCGTGTCGATCGCACAACCAGAAACCTTTACACCAATGGAGTTTTAGTCCAATGCCACGAATCATTAACGGTCAATATTTTGAGGACGGCAAACCTGGAACCCGCATCATTAACACCGAGGGTGGGAACTACACCGAGAAGATTGAGGGAGATTTTATTCAGGGAAACGTTATCGGCTCTACTCCCAAGTCAGCTCCTCAGCGCAAAGATTTATCGAAAGATGGCGAGGCAATTGATGTCGAAGCGACTGAGGAAAAAGAAGAAAAGGGAGGGTTGGCTAAATTTTTGGATTTTTTCAAGTAAAGAGATCGATAACCAAAAGCTCACACCCCTAGAACCCTTACTGATGGAGCATTGCAATGATTACCGATGAAGACCTGACCCCGATCGACCTTTCCGATTTCTGGGAAGACGAAGACGCCGAGGCCCCAAAACCGACCGTGAGAAGTGGCGGTGTTGACCCCGACTACATCCAGCGCCATATCGATCGCATCCCTCACTATGGCGATGATTCCCGGTATCGGCTGGCCTCTCACTTAGATATGTTTGAAAATTTGAGTCCTGACGGTTTTCTGACACCGGAACAGCGGCAAGCTGTGGACAACTTCGCGATCGGCTGGGCGATCTCAACACTTCGAGTCTGGGGAGGGCAACATTGATGTTTAGCGAACGTGACGAATTTGCGATCGAGATGCCATTCCCCGAATGCCAGTATGTCGCCAATGGCCTCGACTTGCCGACAGCTTCCAAACTTGGCAACACCTACCGGGCCGGGAATTTCATAGGGGCGATCGGGGATGAAGCGGTCGATCGAATCAGTAACAGATTGAACCAAATGCAAGGCCGACGGACAACCCTCGAAAAGTAACCCGCCGGCCTCTAAACACTCCCCTGGCACGAGCTGGGGGATTCATCTAAGGAGATTTTATCATGATGCAAAAAATGCGAGTGGCCCAAACACCGGGGGCCGCAACGATAAAGCGCGAATTCGATTATGAATCCGGGCCCCTCACGCCGGAGATGGTGCACGCCAAAGGCAGGCAAGCAAAAATCTTGGAGCTACAGAAACAACTCCGAATAGCCTACAACCGCCACGATGCAAAAGCTCGGAGCAACGAAGTAGAAATCGAGCGGCTAACCCTGGAAGCTGTCGAGAGTGGCCTGACCGATGCTTTACAGATTAAGAAGTATGTCGCAAAAGCAATTGCAGCGGGTGCAAAGTACGACCAAAACATCATCAATCTAACCCAAAAATTGCAGCATGAATTGGGCTTAATTAAGGTCGAAGGAGCCAGCACCCAAACGCTGCAAAATGTTGATTTCCGTCAGCGCTTATTGCTCATTAAAGCGAACCATCAGGCAAAGGGACAGATACAACAGAATGGTTTCCAGCAGTCCCTCAAAGCAATTCAAGCCAGCCCGCAGCAAGCAATCGCTATGCAGGCGAAACGGGCAAACTTTAACAACTACATCAACGCCAAGGATTTTGACCCAATTCCTGCTGTGCCAAGCGGTTCGGCTGGTGGAAGTAATTCTGGCATGAACAACAACTCAAAAGGCTTGCTAGATGGGCTTTTAGGTTTCTTCTCTGGTCGCAACTAATACACGGTAGCAGCGGGTCAGAACGGCCCGCTTTTTTGTATGTACTCGCAAGAATTTGACGCTTCAGGATTTGGCTCAGACTTTGATTACTTAAATGCAGGAACTCCCGAACAATTCGAGCAACCGAATCAAGCTCAGACACCCGAAGTAACTGACATCGAACGATACTGGAAATTGACAGGAAATTTGGGCGAGTTCGGCGCTTATTTCAGTGGTGGATTAGCTGGAAGCCTTATCATTCGAGGGATTCCGGCGCTAATTCCTGCTGCTGTAATTCTCATCCCTGGAATTGGTATCGGGCTGGTAATATTCACTGCCTCCTCTAAAGGTTCCGCACAAGTCCGCTCACTGTTAATACTAATTGCCATCGCCACGGCGCTGATTGCAGGGAACTGGGATGCGTGGTTGGCTTGGATAATTGCCAATTCTCAAATGCTGATTTTTAGCGGTGCGTTAATCGTGATTACTTTCGGTTTTGTAGGTACTCAGATTTGGAGCAAATTGAATGTTAATAAGTAATATAAATCAGCCAATTGTTGCAGGTTTGCTAGGAGTAAGCTTTGCCGGAATTGTGGGCGCGACTGCCTTGCCGTTCAATGACAGAATTGAATACAGAATCGGCAACAGAATCGAATCGCAGCCAGCTTGGTTAGTTCCCCCTAAAGCTGAATTCAGAAGTCTTGAGCGGGGGTACGGGGGGATTAAAATCTTGCTTGCTCTGCTGGCTACCGGGGGCATGACGATAGCGATGCTAATTGCCCGAAGCGAGGGCAAAAAAGAACCCATGAGACAACGAATTCTAGGGTATCAACAGAAGGCTCAAGAATTTAATTATGCTGCTGAATCTGCCTATCAGATGAGTACAACTGCTACCCGATACAAGAAGCTTGCAGAAGCAGATGAACGAGCTTTTGAGGATGAACTCGAAACAGCCTACTGCGAATCTTTAGGCATCAGCCCACAAGAGCAGCAAGCCCTACTCACTGGCACAGCGACGCTGGAATCGGTAGCCAACCCATCGGACAAGGTAGAGGCTTCAACAGCGCCAACAATTAAGCCAGCAATCGAGCCGAATTCTAACCTTGAATTAGCCAGACAAACAGCCCGTAAAGTCCTGAATTCTTTAGCAGGCATTAATACCTCAATCTTTCTGGCTGGCCCTACTCGCACTGGGAAAACCCGCACTCTGCATAAATGGCTACGAGACACAAAAACGCGCTTTCCAGAGGCAGATATTTACGTTATCGCCCAGAAACACGAAGATTTTCCGGGCGTTCCGAGAGACAGAATTATGATATTTGACCCACTGTTTCCAGAGGAGTCAATGAAGTTTTTGGATGATGTTTACGAGAAGTTATTGGTCAGGAAGTCAAAGCCAGCAACCGAGGAAACATACCGCAATCAACCTATTAAACTAATCCTTGAAGATTGGTTCGCAACTCACCAGTGTTTAGTTCAAAAAAGGAATGCTGCTATTTGGGAAGACAAGGCTGCCAAACTGGGAAGTGTCGCCACAGTTGGGGGTCAGTATAACGTGGGGTATTTCATTTGTACCCAAACTTTTAACCTTGCATCAAGTGGCGTTGCTGATTCCAATATCCGGCTTAATTTAGCGCTAATAGCTCAAGGTTTGGTACGCACTACGAGCAATGATGAGGAGCAAGGCTCTTACGGAGTAATCGAGCAATTGCTAAACAATCAAAGGGTGATTGCCAGCAAGGAAGCACGGGACACGCTGACAGCAGACTTGAAGCGATTGATTCCCATTTCGATGGCTGAGCAAACGCCGATTGTTCTCTCCACGATTGGCAATCCCGTATTAGGTTTGATGCCCCAAATTGACGTGCATGAACCCTCCATTAATGAGGTTTCCGACACTCAAATAAGCACTCCTAACAATTCATCTGGGAAGGATGACACCCTACCACAGCCAGATACAGGAAACCTCTCAAACCCTTACGGGAAGGCGACGGCGGGGTTGCCAGACACGGAAACTACCTCCGATGCGGAAGCCCTGGAACAGAGCTTAAACGGCTTTCTAGCTGAAGTGCTAGCCGAGAACCTTCCACCTGTATTCGCTGATGATTTTCCACTCAAAACCCATGAACGGCGGGTGCAATTAGCCAAACTTGTAATTGCTCGAAACTTGGGAAAACAGAAAACAATTTTCTTACTGTGGGGCGTGACTGATGGCGGCAGAAATCACCAGCGATATGTAGACGCTAGAGAGATGCTAGAACGGCTGATAAAAGGGGAGGAAGGCAATGCAAACTAAGGCAACTGGTACTTACCTAATCTCAGTACACCCTCGCTGGGCCTCTACCTTCTTCCTCAGCCAGAATCCCAAGTCGATCGAACTCCGAAAAGGTAGCTTTGGAGCATCCCTAAAACCAAGCGATAGTATTGCAATTTATGCCACGATGCCGACTGGTAAACTGCTAGGAATTGTCCGGGTTTTGAAGCGTGAGATACTACCGCTCGATCGACTGTGGCAGGCATCGCAGCAAGGCAAACTGGCAAGGGTATCGCGACAACAATTTGATGCTTACTATGCCAATCAGCCGTCGGGTGTTGGTGTTTGGGTTAGTGCCGCCGAACTCTTCCCCAGTCCGATCGCCCTTTCCAACCTTCGCCAGAACTGGGGGCGGCGCTGGCAGCCACCGCAGCAGATTCAGCAATTAACCTCTGAGCAACTGCGGGTACTGAACGTCGCACACTGAACGTCGCCAACACAACCGAACGCTACCTTGTCACAGATGAACCGAGCCGGACTGTGTTATTGGTGATTTGACAACAACAAACGAACACTAGCTCGATTTAAAAAGAAGCCTCCGGGAATCTCCGGGGGCTTCTTTTTTTGAATGTGTCGCCGCTGCTGAAACGACAAACCTATTGTACCGATCGCTACGTTGTTGTGGATGATTTTGCTTAATTTAAGTCTGACAATTTAATTGCCTCTACACTACTAAAACCTTGTGTTTTTTTGAATTTCATTCGATGAACAAAATTACTCATTGAATCTGATGGATCGAGAGATGAAAATTTTAATGTTTCAAGGGTACTTTTAGGAATTGCAACTGAAACAACAATTTTTTCCTCCGAATTACCAGTCTGGGTATTCAAAAATTTACCTACAGCAGTAACTATTACTAATTCAATGGGTAATAAAGCAAAGAGTTCTCTAGCAGTCCGCAATACGCAGCCACACACATAATCCTGATAAATTTCATAAAACTGCTGTTTCGGCATTTTCTTTTCCGAAAGTTGACCGTTTTTTAACAAACTTTTAATTTTTGATGGTATTACATTTTCACTATTAACTTGAATTCTAACCTCTATCGTTGATTTATCAGGTACTTTGAATTCAAAAGACGAACCTAAATCACAAATATCTTCAAAAGGATCTATATGTTTAATTGCCTCTAAATAAGCCTCAGAAGAACCTGTACTTATTTTTTCGGCAATGTCAATAGTTGCTGTCCAATCCTGGTAGTCTTCAGTATATGTTTGAATTTCAATCTGATATTCTATTTCATCAATTTCTTTAGCTCGCTCTAATGCCTGCTGCAAAGAATTTCGCTTAGAGTCTACTCGTCTGAATAATTTATCACACAAGCTGGGCTTAAACTCATTTAACTTAGTTTGAGCGTCTTTTTGATATGTGTTTAGTCTTTGAGGCTGAGTAGGTGGGGGAGATAATTTAATTGTTTCCCAGTCCCATATATCACCACATTCCTTATGGATAGAAAGCAGGCAGTCAATGCGGTTTTTATAAACTTTGACTTTGTATTGAACACGTTCCAGCTCTTGCATTTTCGCAGCTTCTTTCTGTTGACTTGCAAGTTCGCGCCTAGCACGTTCAGCTTCACGCACGCTACGAGCTAAATCCGCTTCTTTTCGACGGTTATCCGTCTCTTTTCGACGTTTATCAGCCTCAATACGTCTACGCGCAGCAGCATAACGACGAATAGCAGCCGCAGTTTCCCTCTCATTTTTCAATCTAAGACGAGCTTGGTAGTCTGTCTCAAAAAAAGTTTGTCCTTTATATCTTCGTAGAGCTGCCATATACAAACTATACTCCAGCTAACATTTTTTATCGAAGTTTTTTGTGCCTGACTGATCCACAAGGAATTGGGAAGTTTTCTGCACGACATATTGATACAGCATAACAGGCACTGGAAGCCAGAAAGCTGCCAAAAAAAAAGTAAATTATTGTCTCGACTTGTGGGTCACGAAGAAAGCCGATCGCCCAAGCTCCAGAGCCGCTATACCGCGGTAATTGGGGCAAAGACTCATTGCCAATTACCAATTACTAATTACCCTTTATAAAAAAGCCCTCCGACCTTATGCCGGAGGGTTTTTGTTTGAGGGACGATCGGCCGCACTAACCCTCCTTTGCTTCCAGAAATTTCCTCAGCGCGGGTATTATTCGCTTCGGCCACTTTGTGTCTGGGGGGAGCGATTCTTTAAGAAAGTTCACAATTTCCCCTACTTGCTCCGGTAGGTCGATCGAGCTTCCTTCACGGTGCAGTTCTGCCGCAGTTTCCAGCTCATTCAGTCGATTTTGCTTTTCTGCCAGCCGTCGGGACTGCGATTCATCCCGATATTCCAGGGCTGCGATTTTTTCTTCGAGCTTCTGCCGCTCTTCCCTGCTTTTGATGCAGAGTTGGCGATTGCGCTCCTTGAGGCTCTCAATCTCTGCGTAGAGCTGATGTTGTGGCTGTAAATTGGTCTGCACTGCTGCCAATTGCGATCGGAGTTCGTCTCGATCGTGCGTAACTTCTTCTAATTGCTCTTGAGTTTGTTTGAGTTGCAGCCTGAGCGGTTCGTCATCGGGGCGATCGCTCAGGCTGCGGACTCCCCCAAGATTTCAGCCTTTAATTCTGCTTTGAGTTCTGCCATACGCTGTTCCAAGCTGTCTAACAACTCTTGTCTTACGTCAGACGGCTGTTGTCTGGCTTCTGTGGCTGCGGGTGCGGGTAAGACGATCGAGCCATCATTTAGCGCTGCGATGCCCGCCCGCATAATGTCCATCAGGGCCTTAGAGCGATCGCACCCGTGGTTATTATTTGCCGCCGGATAACGCTCTTTCCCTAAATTGTCGATCGCCTCCAACACTTCATCGGGACAGCGAAAAGTTAGTGATGTCGAAGCCATTGTCTTACCTCGGTCATATATGTATGACGCTATTGTATAACACCCGTCGCCGTTTGTATGACATATAAGCAGAATCTGTCATACGCTTATTTGTCATACACCATGCTTATGTCTAACAAATTAGTCTTACAAACGCTTGACAAGTGTCTAACGTTTTGTCAGTATGTAAGACATAAGGGTAAGACACCTCAAACAAACCCATACACGGCAACCACTACAGCCACATCACACCACAGGAAAAACCATGCAATTACTCGCCGCCAAATTCAACCAAATCGCTACAGCAATCGAAACGACTAACGCCCAGATTGCAGCCCTACAAGCCAAGCTCAGCGAACTCCAAGAACATCAACAGCAGCTCCTATCAGTCGAGCAAGCTTGCCAGTCCGCACTTGCCCAAGTCGGAACAGCGCTGAGTATGCTCAATCATGTAGATCCCGCCGAAATTGGCACGTTTAAGGCGGCGGTTGAGGCACAGTTCGGGACTGACGCGATCGCCTTTCTAGAATCTGCTACCCCCACACCAGCAGAAACAGTCGAGCCGGAACCAGTCGAACCAACAGCACCGGAATCACCGGCCGCGCCAGATGTTGAGCCAGCAATTGATGTCGAAGCCACAGATACCACAGACACGCCGATCGTCCCGACACCGACAACAACAGCAGCCGACATCGAGGGACTGCTTAATAAAATGACTATCCAGAATATCCGCAAGCTGGCCTCCGCCAAGAAAGTTAGCGGAAATGGTACACGAGCGGCAATCGCCGGGAGACTCAAGGCGATCGTCACACAGGCTGATATCTGGAATGCGACGGCATAACCCAGACAGGGTGTAAGACCATAACCTCACACGGTCTTACACTTGCCTTAAATCAGTCTTACTTATGTCTAACAAATTGTCTTACTACTATTGACAAGAGTCTTACACTTTGCCATACTGTAAGACATCAAGGTAAGACAAGCTTACCCACAAACAAACCACCGCCCAAAGTTTACGAGGCCTAGAGCGGTGGATTAGCCCCAAGAAGGACTGCCATGATTTTAACCGAAACTACCCCAACAACGACGATCGACACTTCCGCCCCCGCATCCTTTACCTGTTCCCAGTGTCCTTTTGCCAGACTGATTGAGGATAATCGCTACTGTTGCCAAGTTTCGCAGACTGCCAGCGACGTAAAGCGCGGCCACTGGGAAGCGACAGTATCTTGCTTTGAAGCGCTAGCCAAGGCAGAAGCCGAAAAAGCTGCTGAACCTGCCGCCGAAGTAGTCGAAGCGCCGATCGCACAAACAGCAACACCCGCAGTCACCCGCGCACCTTCAAAACCCGCAGCAGCAAGCCACACAGTCACTACAGCAGCACCCGTCCCCGCACCCGCAGCCATCGGCGAAAATGACGAACCCCCAAACCGGGGAGATAACGGACGCGGGCGGGTGCAGCCGATCGCACCTAAAAAACTCAACCTCTCGCTAGTCGCGGTCAAACGGATCACCTCTGATATTCCTGCCTCGAACTTCGATCAGTTTGAGCTTGAGATTTTAGGGGAACTCAGTTTGGCGATCGGTGGTTTTGTGATTCCCCCGGTGCTGGTGCGAAACAGTAGCGGGTACAAGGTTATCAGCGGCCATCTTCAATATCACGCCGCAGTTCTGGCCCGCCAGCTAAATCCGAGAGCGGGTGAGACAATACCGGCGATCGTCCTTGAAACGGAAAATCAAACGACAGCCTCAGCAATGCTTAAGATGCTGAAGTTCGCGGCCTAGATTTGTAGCCCCGCCTTAAACGGACGGGGCCCCTTTTTGTCCTAGTGTTATCGGAAAGAGCGATTATCAATACCGTAAAATGTTAAAAACTGAAACTTCGATCGTCACTCTCAACGCTTCCCTTGATGCCAAAATTGAGAAACACTTTGCCCCACTACTGGACGAAGACCCCGACGTGCTCAAGCAACTTCTGGCAGACAAACGATCGCCCAATACCAAGCGGGCTTATGAGAAAGATGTCAACGACTTTTTTCAAACGATGACGGGGAAGCCGCCCAGCCCCGAAAGTGTTTTGGAGTTCCTACACCTCGAATCACGACAGGCGATGACGGTGGTGCTCAAGTACAAGGCGTTGCTGGTCAACGGGGACGGCAAGAAGGCTGCACTTTCTGAAGCGACTGTTAATAGGCGGCTGGCTGCCATCAAGTCTCTGGTCGGGATGGGGCGGAAGCTGGGAGTCTGCGATTTTACGCTAGAGGACATTAAGGGAGAGAAGGTCACAAAGTATCGCGATACGTCCGGTATTGATGCGGCGACTTTTACCCAAATTTTGCAGCAGTGCGATCGGGCAACACTGGCGGGCAAGCGTGACTATGCTTTGCTCCGGCTGTTGTGGGGTAATGCTTTGCGACGCAACGAGGTTAGCCAGCTCAATCTTGCCGACTTCGATCGGGCACAGGGAACACTGCGGATTCTAGGCAAAGGACGCGGGACGCAAGCGGAAACAATAGAGGTAGGGGCGGTGACGGTGGCGGCTATCGGCGACTGGCTGGAAGCTAAGGGCGGCAGTAACTCACCAGGGGTTCCGCTGTTTACATCGCTGGATTTTGCCAGCGCGGGCCACAGACTGACAGGCGACGGTATCCGCAAGATTGTAGTGCGGCACTGCGAAAAAGCGGGCATCACTAAGCAGATGAGTCCGCACCGCATCCGCCACAGCGCAATTACTGCCGCACTGGACGCAACTGACGGGAATGTGCGGAAGGTGCAGAAATTAAGCCGCCATAAAAAGCTCGACACGCTGATGATTTATGACGACAATCGCAGCCGCGACCAGGGCGATATTACTGAGCTTTTAGATAATCTGATTTAATCGCTGCACAGTTTGTAGGGGCAAGCTACATCTCTCAGGAAATTAGGAAGCTACCGCCCCTTAAAACGGGGCTTTACTCGCACAAAACTTTACAGCCATCTCTTGACAAGGTGGCTGGAAAAGAGCGATCGTAAGTTTAAGGAAGATTTGATATGCGCGGCCAGCGCAGTGCTTCAACACCGAGCTAGCTACGAACTTCCCCAAATCGTTATCTAACAACGTTTGGAGCCTAATCATTATGCCACATTCAGCCGATTGTCCGGAAGGGAGATCGCAATTGTTTACGTTCGCTCGGCGCGACTTCCTGCAGAAAGCAGCGTCCGTCGCTTTGCCGTTCCTTGTTTCACGCTCTCAGCCTCGCTCTCTTTATCCCTCCCCAGAGTTCAAGATGGGTGACTTGGTAGCTTATGACTGGGAGCCAGATGATGACGATGCTCCAGAGTCTGCTACTGATTTTGGCGAAATTCTAGGTATGCGCTGGGTTCCCGAACCTGATGGACATTGTTTAGCCGCCAACACTTGGGTTTATTTCGTCAGATGGACTCACAGCACTTGCCCCGATATTCTTCCTGAACCCTTTTATGATGGTGAGCCGACTTTGGCTTCTGACTTGAGGCTTGTCAAATATGGCTGAGCCGATGCGGTCGCGCCGCCAATAAATGCAGTTAATACAGTCGGCGCACCTGCTGCAACACTGTATTAACTGTATTAATTGCGATCGGCGTGACGGGCAATTTCATCAGCCCACAAATCGGTAATTCTGGCGTAGCTCATCCTCTGGAACGTTTACGGGCATTAGATTTCGGCGAGAATCTTTGATCCGGACGTGCCGAGAATATCCGATCGGCGCCGAAAGCACTTCAAATTCTTTGCCGCTCTTTTTTTCCATTACCCGCAGCCCCGGTACAATTTCAATCTTCTGCTGTGCATAGATATCGGCGATCGCCAAATCTTGCCGATCGCCCACAGCCGCAATGATAAATTCCTGGCCCGCTACGGTGATCATGGTGGCTGGCAAATTCTTGCCCCGGAAATTAATAAATTCTTCCATTGGTTTTGTGCGGATTTTACCTCAATTGTACCACAAATAAGCGCTAAAAGCTATACAGCGTAAAGGTTTCTGCTGTTTTGCTTGGGTATCAAAAAATATTAGAAAATATTAGAAAATATCCGATCGCGGTACGGCGGGAGATCGGGGGCATGAGTAAAGCAAAGTAAAGTTCACTTAAGTAAAAAGTGGGGCAAAGTTAATTAAACGAAAGTAAACGAAAGTAAAAGTTAAGTAAACTAAAGTTCACTTAAATAAAGTTAAGTAAATTCTGCATAAATCTACATAATCCGCATCGGTAATATGTAAATTTATGCAAAAAATATGTACGAGCGATCGTACCCAAAAGCCGATCGAACTCCCCAAAATCCCCCGCCCCGCCGACAACCGCCACAACATC
>NZ_JAUBRB010000090.1:0-17794 GCF_036701585.1 Microcoleus sp. POL10_C6
CACTTTACTCTCGATCGCACGCTCTCTTAACCCAGCCCACGTAATATGCGCTCGATATATTCAGCAAGCCCTACTTAACTGTTCGTGCTTGTTCGATTGAGCCAACACTCTGTCGAACTGTCACAACAAAGTCAGTAGTCATTACTACTGGTTCTTTAGTACGCGGATCTGCGGGGTAGGCTACCCCACATTGTTCTGCGATCGCCAAAGTTTCCTCTAAAGGCAGTAGCGGAAATTGCTCCCGGATATCCAGCACAGGTAGTGACCAGTCCAGCACATAGAAGTAGCTGGTTTCCAATTCGCTTAACAGATGATGAACCCTACGTGTCTTCCATCCCTTGATTCTGCTAGCAAGTCCTTGAGATGGAACATCCTGAATGTGCAGCCAAGGATTGTAATTGGCTCCTTGTCCCATACCACGTCCTTGCTTCAGACGATTCTCAATAGTCGTTTCACTGCTGTTTCGGCTACGTTTAGCCATCTGATTACCTCACCCAGATGGTTCATCAAAGTCAGCTTCCAGAAATATTCCGAAAACCTAGCAAATAAAGCCATACCCAATAGTGTACAACTTTATTTGCTAGTGTACAACTTTATTTGCTAGTGTACAACTTTATTTTCAGAATACAACTGACTGAACAAGGAGAATAGTTAGTTGAACTAAGAATTCCTGAAATAACTGTTTTTGCGTAGAAAGATTTTCAATGCCCCATAAATAGTTATCTAAACTGAAGCCTGATACACTTCTTGACTTCGAGACGGGAGAGAGAATAAATAACTAAACTGGCGTTCTCTTTTCCTAAGATAACGTCACTTCGGGATAAGGAGGGGTGGAACAGATACAGTTGAAAGTGCCTCATTCTCAACGCATCTGACCACCCCACGCTTAGTTGAGAAGCCTTGTTTTGTCATGTGTATGACTTCTGTCAACGGTTTGAACCCCAGTGGAAGCAGAAATTGCTGGGGGACGGTGTGCAACAGCGCCAACGGTCTGGCAGCCTCTGTTTAAGCGAAATGATGACGATTTTGATCGCATTCCATCAGTCGGCATACCGGAATTTCAAGGGGTTCTACACCCAACGGGTCTGCTGCGATTGGCGCGAGGCCTTTTCTCAAGTGCTTGTGTCAAGCCTGATTGAGATGCTCTTACCCTGATTTACCAAGGTTTGAGCCTTAACTGAACCGTATTGAGCTATAGCTGTACTTTTATTTCTTTAATATCCGACTCACTTGTGAACCGCTTAACCCTATTCCTGTTTCAGCATACGGTGCGCTACACAGAGCTGTCTCCACAATGTTTTAGCGATTTCTGGCCTGATTAGGGCATCTTGAGGAGATCATGTTGAACTCGCAATCTGCCTAGCAGCTTCTCGCAGCCGCTCCATATCGCGCATCGGTGGTATACCAAAGAGCCGCTTGTACTCTCGGTTGAAGTGCGACGAATCGTCATAACCCACACGGTAGGCCGCACTCGTAGCGTCAAGGTTTTGCCCCAGCATCAGACGGCGAGCTTCCTGGAGCCGCAGTTGCTTCTGGAACTGCAAAGGACTCATGGCAGTGACAGACTTGAAGTGATGGTGGAAGCTCGATACACTCATTCCAAGCTCTCGTGCGATGCTTTCAATCCGAAGCGGCTGGTTAAAGTCTTTACGAAGTCGATCGACTGCTCTAGCAATTTGGTGGGTACAGCCACCCAAAACCGCAATATGACGTAGCCGACTACCTTGCTCTCCCATCAGCAGTCGGTAAATAATTTCCCGCTTAATCAGTGGTGCGAGAACATGAGCTTCAGCAGGGGAATCTAGAAGCCTGACGAGCCGCACCACAGCGTCCAAAAGATTTGTATCCAACGGACTTACGTTAATCGCTTTCACATTGGCATCCCTTTGTGGTGAGGGATCGCCCGCCTCAACCATGACTGAACCAACAAGAGTGGGGTCGAGATCGAGGCGAAGGCCAAGGTACGGTAGCGCCTTAGACGCTTCCTGAATTTGGCTGGCAATCGGCAGTTTTACCGTAGACAGCAAATAATGCAAAGGGTCGTACAGATAGCGATCGTTGCCCAGAAGAACTTCTTTGCTGCCCTGAGCGATCGCACAAAAGGCAGGGATAGAGACACTATGAACGCATTCCGAAGGTGAGGAGAAGCGGTAGAAGTGCAATCCTTTGAGCGGCTCAATCGTCCCATCATGACGAATCGCCTGTGCAATCCGCTGGGTCAGTTCGTCTCTGTGGGCTTGCGCTCTATCTGCCTCGCGCTTGGCCTGCTGGTCGTTGATTAACTCCATATCGGGCTTTCCACTCGTTTTGGCAGCGTTCATTTCTAAGTTTGCAGGATTGTACAACAATCTTAGACGATCGTTCTATTGCTTGCCGTTGAGGATTCTTAGAATGAAGCCAAAGCAATGAAAAACCATTTTGGCTTCTTGTAAGCATTCTGGATTTTTATACAAAAGTAAACTCAGTTTTGATTGGCCAAGAGATTCCCCTACTGATAACCACAAGGGCATCAAGGCGAACCTTGCTTCTTAAAAAATTCATCCCTATTGATAGAGCAGGCGCTAAGTGCTCGATCTCTACAATTGGGGGTAGCAAAAGGAATTTAGACGATGAAACTGCTCACCGCAACAGTCCTATCGCTTTCTCTGCTCGCTTCGGCCTCGGCCCAAGCAAATCCGGCAGGAACCGCCGAGGGGTCCGGTGCTCCCCAGACCGCGCCAATGCAAAATTCGCAGACAATCAATATCACGCGAAGCGGCTCTGGGCCCTCGCGGAAGGGGCCAGCCGAAAATTTCACGGGTTCGGTGCGCGTCGATCCTCTGTTCGAGGCGAACGATCCAGCAGACACGTCTGGCGCCAACGTTAAATTTGAGCCTGGTGCTCGATCGGCATGGCACACCCATCCGCTCGGTCAGACCCTGATCGTGACAGCGGGCCTCGGGCGGGTGCAGAGCTGGGGGAAACCGATCGAGGAGATCCGGCCAGGAGATGTCGTCCGGATTCCGCCAGGTCAGAAACACTGGCACGGAGCCTCGCCAAATACGCCAATGACGCATATCTCGATCGTGGAACAGCTCGACGGCAAGAACACGGACTGGATGGAACAGGTCAGCGACGAGCAGTACGGCACGCCAGTCCAGGCGCAACGATCGCCATCCGCTGTGCCTGCACGCTCCGTCCCCGCTGTCAGCGTGCAACCGACGGCGGCCCAAAGAGCGTTCGGCGACATCGCCCCCAAGTTAGTCGAGCTTACTGACAACGTGCTATTTGGTGATGTCTGGGAACGTCCTCAGCTATCAAAGCGCGATCGCAGCCTGGTGACCGTCAGCGCCCTGATCGCGATGAACCGTCCCGACCAGCTTCGATTTCACCTCGCCAGAGCGCGCGAAAATGGCGTAACCCAAGACGAGTTGATCGAGACGATTACTCACTTGGCGTTTTACGCGGGCTGGCCTAACGCAGTTACCGCGATTGGCGTGACTAAGGAAGTCTTCGAGAGCACAGGACGCCCGAGCGAAGGCGCACAAGAGCCTGCGGTGGGTGCAGACCGTTAGAAGAGCCGGCGCGAAAAACAAACACTTGTCCAGGGATTGTTTGAGAATTTTGCAAGGAGAAGCATGGACGATAATCAAGAACGGAATAATTTCAGTTCAACCGAGAGCGATTCGCAGCTCAGCGCGGACGAAGAAACACTGCTCGACCAACTCGGTATTGTCGGCGCTGCTCGCCGCAAATTCTTGGGGCAAAGCATGGCTGCCCTACTCGGCACCTTCGCCTTCCACCTGCTGGCTAAAGAGGAGGCCTTTTCCACGCTCGCCGCTGCGCCCGACGCCGTGTTCGCCCAGACCCGTGGGGTTGAAAACGCCGTTAAGGTTCTTTTGAAAATCAACGGCTCAGCCCAAAGCCTGGAAGTGGATTCGCGCACGGCGCTGCTCGACGCCCTGCGCGAAACACTGGGATTGACCGGCACCAAAAAAGGATGCGATCAAGGACAGTGCGGCGCTTGTACGGTGATCGTTGACGGGCGCCGCGTGCTTTCTTGTCTGACACTTGCCGCTAGCTGCGAGGGGAAAGAGGTGACGACCATCGAAGGGATCGCTGACGGCGACAATCTTCATCCGATGCAGGCGGCGTTCATCAAACACGACGGCTTCCAGTGTGGCTACTGCACGCCGGGGCAGATATGTTCGGCGGTGGCGCTTCTGGAGGAAGCCAAAAACGGCGACGCGAGTCACGTCACTAACAATTTGCGGACGATCACGCAGAATGTAGCACTCTCTGATGAAGAAATCAGAGAACGCATGAGCGGCAATATTTGCCGTTGCGGCGCGTATCCGGGAATCGTGGCGGCAATC
The DNA here is from genome assembly GCF_036701585.1 of Microcoleus sp. POL10_C6. Classification (NCBI taxonomy): domain Bacteria; kingdom Bacillati; phylum Cyanobacteriota; class Cyanophyceae; order Oscillatoriales; family Microcoleaceae; genus Microcoleus; species Microcoleus sp. POL10_C6. The sequence continues at coordinate 4,356 of NZ_JAUBRB010000090.1, forward strand.
AGAGAAGTTCAGTCCGGGCGCGAAACAGCCCAGGCTTGGCATTTTGCGACCGATGAAGAAATTGCCGTTGCATTAAACGAGGAGGGCAAAGCCGATGCAACCGTTTAAATATTCCAGCGCCACCGATGCGGCAAGCGCCGTTGGCACCGTTTCCGCTAATCAAACGGCAAAGTTTCTCGCAGGCGGGACAAATTTGATTGATTTGATGAAAGAATACGTCGAGCGTCCCAGCGAAGTTGTTGACATCTCAGGTTTGAATCTGGCGGAGATTCGATCGACCTCGAACGGAATTTCGATCGGCGCCTTAGCCAAAAATACCGACACGGCCAACCATCCGCTGGTCCGGCAAAATTACCCGCTTCTGTCAATGGCGATTTTAGCCGGCGCCTCCGCGCAGCTTCGCAATATGGCGACCAACGGGGGAAACTTAATGCAGCGCACCCGTTGCCAGTATTTTTACGACATCGCTATGCCCTGCAACAAACGCGATCCCGGCAGCGGATGCGGAGCGCTTGAGGGGCTCAATCGCATTCATGCCATTTTTGGCTACAGCGACAAATGCGTGGCGACTTACCCGGGCGATATGGCGAATGCGCTTTATGCGCTGGACGCGGTAGTGAGGATTCGCGGCACGAACGGGCAAGAACGCACAATCCCCCTTCAGGATTTTTATCGCTTGCCGGGCAACACGCCTGAAAAAGATAACAATCTTCAGCATGGGGAATTGATCGTCGCGATCGAAATGCCGAAGAATAATTTCGCCAATAAGTCTTATTACCTCAAAGTTCGCGATCGTGCTTCCTATGCTTTCGCACTGCTTTCCGTGGCTGCTGCTTTAGAAACAAGCGGCAACACCATCAAACAGGCACGTGTTGTTTTGGGCAGCGTCGCGCATAAGCCTTGGCGTTCACCCGAAGCCGAAAGAGTTCTGATCGGAAAACCTGCGACGGAAACAACTTTTCAGGCTGCTGCCGAAGCGGCTCTGAAAGATGCCAAACCGCTTGAACATAACGGTTATAAAGTCGAACTCGGAAAACGCGCCATTGTTCTGGCTTTGCAGAAAGCGATGACGAGCGGTGCGGCCTAATTATATCAATTCCGGTTGCATGGGAATGATTAAACCGCAGAGAACGCAGAGAACGCAGAGTCAGAGAACAGAGAGATGAATACAGGACGATGAAGGGCGGATTTGATATTAGGGAGGATAAACGAAATGGCAAGATACATCGGAAAAGAAATGAGCCGCGTGGACGGCGCAGCCAAAGTTACGGGCAAGGCTAAATACGCGGCGGAATTCCAGGTTCCCAATCTCGCTTACGGTTTTATCGTGCTGGGAACTGTAGCAAAGGGCACGATTAAATCGATCGACACGCGTGAGGCTGAAGGCGCCGCAGGCGTAATTCGCGTATTCACGCACCTGAACGCACCGAAGCTTGGTCCGAAGTCTTCCACGGAGCAGGCCCCGCCCCGCGCCACCGAGGAGGAAGACAAGTCGTTTCGGGCGCTCCAGTCCGACAAAATCTTCTTCAATATGCAGCCTGTGGCACTCGTCGTCGCCGAGACCTACGAGCAGGCACGTTATGCGGCACGTCTGGTTAAAGTCTCCTACAACTCACAGCAGCACATGACCGACACTGAGGCGGTGCGCTCAAGCGCGCGCGTCCCCACTACTAAAGAGCCGCCTCCGAAGCCGCGCGGTAATCCCGAAGAGGCGATGCGCGCAGCGGCCGTGAAGGTAGAGGCCGAGTACCGCATCCCGATCGAGCACCACAACCCCATGGAGCCGCACGCGGCGATCGCGGTCTGGGAAGGCGCCAAGCTAACGGTCTTCGACAAGACGCAGGCGGTCTATAGCGTGCGTACACATTTGGCTTCGAGTTTCGGTCTGCCCGAGGAAAACGTGAGTGTGGTCTCGCCCTTCGTCGGCGGGGCGTTTGGAGCGTCGCTGCGCCCGAACTATTATCCGGCGCTGACAGCGATGGCAGCCCGCGAACTCAGGCGCCCAGTCAAGGTTGTCTATACGCGCACGCAAATGTTCACTGGCCACGGTTATCGTCCGCACACGATTCAGAAGATCGCCCTCGGTGCGGAGCGATCGGGAAAGCTCTCGGCGATGATTCATGAAGCCGTGCACAACACCTCCACCATCGAGGAGTTCTCAGACAACACCACGGGTTTCACGCGCCAAGTCTACGCCTGCCCGAATCTCTACGCGCCACTGAAGATTACCAACACGGACCTCGCCACCCCGACTTGGATGCGCGCACCCGGGGCCGTTAGCGGTATGTTCGCGCTTGAATGCGCGATGGACGAGCTGGCCTACGCGCTGCGGATCGACCCGCTCGAACTTCGGCTGATCAACTATGCCGAAGTAGACCCCGAGAGCGGCAAGCCATTTTCGAGTAAGGCGTTGCGGGAGTGCTACCGGCTGGGCGCGGAAAAATTCGGTTGGAAGAATCGCAAGTCCGAGCCGCGATCGATGCGTGACGGACGCCTACTCGTCGGTTGGGGAATGGCGACCGGCGTCTGGGGCGCTTTCCAGATGCCTGCTGCTGCCCTCGTCACGCTGCAGGTGGACGGCACGGCCAAAGTCGCAAGTGCGACCAGCGACATCGGACCTGGCACCTACACGGTGATGACCATGATCGCTGCCGAGTATCTGGGGCTGAAGTTGGAGCAGGTGAAATTTGAACTCGGCGACACGAAGTTCCCTCGGGCACCGTCGCAGGGGGGCTCTTGGACGACGGCGAGCGTCGGCTCGGCGGTGCGCGGGGCGGCTCTGGCGATCGGCACGAAGTTGCTCGCCCTCGCGAACCAGGAACCGAATTCTCCGCTCAAGGGGGCAGCCTCTTCCGATGTCGAGATGCTCGACGGGCAACTGCGACTAATAAGCGACCCGGATCGTTCCGTCAACATCTCCGCACTGATGAAGCGTAATGGTCTCACCGCAATCACGGAAACATTCGAGTCGCGTCCCTCAAAGGATCGGGAGAAGTATGCGACGTTGGCGCACGGCGCGCAGTTTATTGAAGTGAAGGTCGATCCGGATGTGGGGACTGTCCACGTTACGCGCGCCATTGAAGTGACTGCCTGCGGCAAGATTATGAATCCGAAGGCCTCGCACAGTCAGGAAATCGGCGGCGTTGTCTGGGGCATTGGTATGGCGCTGCAAGAGGCGACTGAAATCGACCACCGTTACGGGCGGATTATGAATCCGAATTTGCAGCACTATCACGTGCCGGTTAATGCCGATGTCTTGGAAATCGATACGATATTCGTTGAGGAGGAGGATAAAGTTGTCAATCCGCTCGGTGTCAAGGGCATGGGCGAACTCGGCATGGTGGGCATCCCGGCGGCGATCGCCAATGCTGTTTTTCATGCCACGGGCAAACGCATCAGGGATCTGCCGATTACGCCGGACAAGCTGCTTTGAGTCAGGTCATTTGAGGAATGAAGTGACAGCGGTAGTCGAGGCGATCGCCTCCGCGAACCTCAGGGGGAACGGTGCGCGCTGGCAACGGTGGGCAGTGTGGAAGAATCTTCGTACCGTCGCCTTGGTGCAACGCATGGGAATGGGTGCAAGACCGATCCAGAAAAAAGTGAATTATAGGTATTGAACTATTATGTAGTGCGCTATATAATAGTGGTTGACTGGATTTTAAAATGGATAACAACTCGAACATCAACCAACGGCGACAGGTGGGGAGGCAGCTTTCGTTTGCCCTCTATAGTGCGTCGAACCGCGTCATTCGGCTTCATCGGCCCTTTCTTGAGCCTTTGGGCCTGACCTATCCTCAGTTTCTGGTCATGCTGGCTCTCTACGAGGGCACCCCGCGCACTGTTGGGGAAGTAGGGCAAGAACTCGGTATGGATAACGGAACCTTGACACCGCTCTTAAAGCGCCTTGAGAGCGCGGGGTTGGTGACGCGCACCCGTGACCAACAGGACGAACGCCGCGTTCTTATCGATCTGACAGAAGCGGGCGAGGCACTTCGCGAGGCAGCGTGCTCGATCCCTGAAAAGATCGAGACGGCCTGCCGTCTCTCCGATGAAGACCTTGCTGAGCTTCGCGACACCTTGAACGGGCTGGCAATACCCCGTCAAACAACACAGTAAAAGGATGATTTATCATGGATAACACGAAGAAAATGAACATCGGGATCTTGGGTACTGGCCATATCGGGAAGACTTTGGTACGCAAACTGGCTGAGGCCGGACACGACGTGAAGGTGGCCAACTCTCGCGGTCCTGAGACCATCGAGGCCGATGTGCTGGCTTTCGGCGCACGCGCGGTATCGACGGCCGAAGCTGTGGAGGACGTTGACGTGGTGATTCTCTCCATCCCTCTCAACCGCATTTCCACAATCGCGCCCCTGATTGCCAACCTACCAGCCGAGACAGTTGTCATCGACACGTCCAATTACTATCCCCATCGCGACGACAAGATCGATGCTATCGAGGCCGGGCAGGTTGAGAGCCTTTGGGTGGCCGAACAGCTAGGCCGGCCGATCGCCAAGGCGTGGAACGCGATCGGGTCTGGCTCCCTCGCCACCTTGGGCAAGCCTGCTGGAAGCCCTGGCCGTATCGCCCTCCCTGTGGCTGCTGACCGCGAGAACGATCGCTCCGTGGCGATGGCCCTCGTCGAAGACACCGGGCTTGATGCTTTCGACGCGGGCACGATCGCCGATTCGTGGCGTCAGCAACCAGGCACGCCCTGCTATTGCACCGATCTCGCGCGCGAACAGATGGCGGCAGCGCTGGCATCTGCCGACGCATCACGATCGCCAAAGCGCCGGGACTTGGCAGTTGCAGTAATGCAAGAGCGGCTTGGTGACGCCACGACAAATCCGGATGCGGATTTCGGGGTTCGTCTGAGCCGTGCGATTTATATGTAACGTGAGTTCGGGATAAGAAAGGGACAAGCAAGTAAGTTAAAAGTCATTACACCAAAGCTTTACACGCTCGTCCCATGATTAGTTTAGAAGAAGAATTTTGCAGGATTGTACAATAACTTGCAAGTATCGTTATATCGTTCCCTATGCTGAAGTCCTTATAATCAAACTTAAACAGTGAGATACAAGAATTTTTAGGCTGAGCAATGAAAGAAATACACGATATTAAGGCTGCTTTAGAGCAAGTAAAAGACACCACGAAAAAGCTAGCCTTGGCAACTTTAGTTAAAGTGGAAGGTTCAACTTATCGCCGGCCTGGTGCGCGAATGTTGATGAGTGCAGATGGCTTGATAGTAGGTGCAATTAGCGGTGGCTGTTTGGAAAGTGATGTATTTGAGAAAGCACAGCAGGTAATGAACACTGGTAGGCCTTGTGTGGTTAAGTATGACTCCACCTCCGAGGAAGATTTAATTTGGGGATTGGGGCTTGGCTGTCAAGGCATTGCTTATGTTTTGATTGAATCGTTGCCAGTAAACGAGCCGAACCAAATTAGTTTTGTCCACAAATGCCTGGATGCTCGGTTTGAGAGTGCTATTGCAACTGTATTTAATATAGAGGGTGAAAGCAAATCTCAAATAGGCGATCGCTTGCTACTAAATTCAGATATCATCAACCACATCAGCGATGAGGAATTAGCAGCAGCGGTTTTAAGGGATACACAAGCAGCACTTCAACAGAAAACCTCGGTAGGGAAACAATATCAGTTAACAGGCGGGAAAGTTGAAGTTTTTATTCAAGTCATTCAGCCGCCACTGTCGCTGGTAATTTTGGGTGCTGGGTATGACGTTCTTCCCGTTGTTCGCTTTGGCCAAGAGTTAGGATGGCATATTACTGTAGTTGATAACCGCCAACGGGAAGCAAGCCGAAAGCGTTTTCAAGAAGCAGATCGAGTTAAATTTTGTTCTCCTGATGATGTATTAAAAAACATCGAGATAGATGAGCGTACTGTTGCTGTAGTTATGACTCATAATTATTTAGATGACCTGGAATTGCTGAGAGTGTTATTGCCTTCTGGCTTAAAATACTTAGGTGTACTTGGCCCTAAGAAAAGAACAGCCCGATTATTGCAAGAACTACAAGAAGAAGGAGTTATCCCGACTCCACAACAGGAACAAAATTTATATAGTCCGGTGGGACTCGACATTGGGGCAGATAATTCCGAAGAGATTGCTCTGGCGATTATCGCCGAAATTCAAGCAGTAACAGCCAAGCATCAAGGTGGTTTTTTAAGAAATCGCACTGTACCAATTCATGCTTCAATCAATAGTCAATTATCAAAAAAATAATGGCTAATACGAGTATGTTCTTAATAATCAAAAATTCAAAACTTGGGTATGGTATTTAAAATTGGTCTAATTATTCTCGCTGCTGGATCTGCAACCCGCATGGGAAGACCAAAACAATTGCTTTCTTATCAAGGACGCAGCCTGATACTCCATGCGGTTGAAGTTGCCTTAGCTTCTCTGTGCCAACCTATCATAGTAGTCCTGGGAGCTTATGTAGAACAAATTAAACCGGAACTAATGCCAAAGGCCGTGCAAGTTGTAGAGAACTCCCAATGGCAAGAGGGAATGTCTTCTTCTATTCGCGCTGGTATTAGTATGCTACTTAAAACTAACTCTAAACTTGATGGAGTTATCATCTCACTTGCAGATCAGCCGCTAGTTTCTCCCCAGATTTTCAATCAATTGATTCAGTCTTATCAAAAAACGCAAAAAGTAATTATTGCGTCAAAGTATAACGAAACTACAGGTGTACCTGCCCTGTTTAGCAAGGCATTATTTCCCGAACTGATGCAGCTTGAAGGAGATAAAGGTGCAAAGGCGTTAATACAAAAATATATAGACACAGGATTGATTCTGCTAATACCAGAAGCTGCGATTGATATTGATACCCCGGACGATTACAAGCAGTTGCTATTAAAGAATTTTAAAGAGTGAAGAAATTATGAAAATTAACGATCGCCAAATTTACGAGCAAGTAATTTTGACACACGCCAGAAAACCGCAAAATAAAGGAAAAACTAACCCTGTACATCGTCAACACCGAGGAGAAAATCCCTATTGCGGTGATGTGGTTGATTTAACGCTGGTACTAGATGAAGCAGAAAGTAAAATTGCAGATATTAAATTTGAAGGTGCAGGTTGTGCTTTGTGCCTTGCTTCTGCTGACTTAATGGCGATCGCTATCAAAGGCAAAACTATTTCACAGGTGCTTTTAATGGTAGAACAGTTCCGCGAGATGGCAGCGGGAAATACTCAGTTTGAGCCTCCGCTGGAGAAACTCAATATCATGCAAGGTGTTTCCCGATATCCGATGCGGGTTAAGTGTGCAACTTTGGCTTGGCATACCCTCAAAGCGGCGCTGAGTTCGGTTGAAACTAGGAATGAACAGGTATAGCCAGCATCCAACAGAAGCGCGATCGCTGCCCAGAAGAACTTGTTTGCTGCCCTGGGCGATCGCACAAAAGGCAGGGATAGAGACACTATCAACGCATTCCGAAGGTGAGGAGGATCGGTTGAAGTGGAATCCTTTCAGTAGACCTCTTGCAAAAGTCCTTTTCATAAATTTATTGGACGGGCAAGATGCCCATCCCACAAGAGTTATTTTTTCTTGTGGGATGGGCATCTTGCCCGTCCTAGTTATTTTTGCAAGAGGTCTAGTCAGCGGCTCAATCGTCCCATCCTGACGAATCGCCTGTGCAATCGGCTATTCGTCATACCAATTCACTATGAAGCTGCATTAATAATAGAACGCTAAGGATATAGTTCCAACCAGAAAGACATCAGCCTCATTTAGTGTATCTTCATAGTGAATTGGTATCAGTTCGTTTCTGTGGGCTTGTGCTCTATCTGCCTCGGGCTTTGCCTGCTGGCCGTTCATTAACTGCATAGCGGACTTTTCACTCGTTTTGGCAGCGTTCGTTTCTAAGTTTGCAGGATTGTACAACAATCTTAGACGATCGTTCTATTGCTTGACCTTGAGGATTCTTAGAATGAAGCTAAAGCAATGAAAAATAGTTCCGGCGAATAGTAAGCATTCTGGACTTTTATACAAGAGAAAACTCAGTTTTGATTGGGCAAGAAACCTGCTGAGTGACAACCAAAATGCCATCAAATTTAACATTGCTTCTTAAAACATCCATCCCTATTGATAGAGAAGCGAGAAGTGCTCAATTTCTACGATTATGACAGCCACCGAAATGGCATCAAGTGAAGGAATTAAGAAATGGACATTAAACGAAGTGGGTCACAGCCTTCGGCCAAAGGATCGGCTGAGTATTTTACCTGCACTGTCCGCATAGACCCCCTGTTCGAGGCGCACGAACCAGCACGCACGTCTGGTGCCAGCGTCACGTTCGAGCCTGGTGCTCGGACAGCATGGCACACCCACCCGTTGGGACACACCCTAATTGTCACGGCTGGCTGCGGTCTTGCACAACGCTGGGGCGGCTCGATCGAGCAAATTCGTCCGGGGGATGCGATCTGGTTCGAGCCGGGTGAGAAACATTGGCATGGTGCCACGGCAACCACGGCAATGACGCACATCGCCATTCAGGAATGGCTCGACGGCAAACCCGTGGACTGGCTGGAACAGGTCAGCGACGAGGAGTACGCAGGAAGATCTTAATGGTTTTGAAATGGTTTCCCCTCAAGGGGAGAAACTGCCAGAAGACAATGCTGATTTTGGTTCTCGCCCTAACGATGTCCCTGAGTTACTCAGCCTGCCGTGCCGACAACAGGATGCCTGACAGTGCCTCGTCGAAGCTGCCGACTGACCTATCAACCAAGCAGGCAAGCAGTATGAAGATAATCATCAAGGTCGGAGACAAAGCCGTTACAGCCACGTTGATCGACAGTAAAACCACTCGGGATTTTGTTTCCCTGCTGCCATTAACGCTGACGATGAACGATTTGTTTGGAAGAGAAAAGTTTGCCCGCCTGCCGAGAGCAATTTCGGAGGAGGGTGAGCGAACCAAAACCTATGAAGTTGGAGACATCATTTACTGGTCTCCCGGTCCTGATGTGGCTATTTATTATCGCCACGACGAACAACCAATCCCTGACCCCGGCATCATCGCGATCGGCAAGATAGATGCTGGCGTAGAAGCATTTAATGTCCCTGGTTCTATCAACGTGGCGGTAGAGCTAATTCAGTAGAAACAAACGTCAAAGGAGATAGAAATGAAACTGCTTGCGACAACGATTGTGTCATGTTCTCTGTTTGCTTTGGGTTTCTCTTCTGTGGAACCAGCACAAGCCCCATCGAGCAATAATACACAACTTGTAGAGGTTAGACGAAACGGTTCGCAGCCTTCCACCAGAGGACCCGCCGAAAACTTTACAGGTTCCGTCCGCATCGACCCCCTATTCTCACCAGAAGGTCCAGCCCGCGCGGGTAGTGCCCGTGTCACCTTTGAGCCTAGCGCACGAACTGTGTGGCATACCCACCCGTTAGGACAAAGGCTGATCGTGACGGCTGGGGTTGGCTGGGTTCAGCAATGGGGTGGACAAATTCAGGAAATTAGACCTGGCGATGTCGTCTGGATTCCGCCAGGTGTGAAGCACTGGCACGGAGCCACAACTACCACAACCATGACCCATATTGCCATTCAGGAACAACTCGACGGCAAGGTCGTGGACTGGATGGAACAGGTCAGTGACGAGCAATACCAGACACTCAATGTAAATCAATAGGAGTATCCATCATGTACAACACGAAAGCGTATGCCGCAGCCAGTGCAACATCACCCCTGGCCTCTACCCGAATTAAAGGTCGCGCTATCGACATGACTCCGCTGAAGGCAGGCGCGTCGAACCGAAGCTAACCCGCTAGATAAACCCACACAGATGGAGAACTCAATGAAACACCGCGTTCTAATACCAACCCTCTTGATTAGTGCAATCTGTGCAACGGCGGCATTTGCGCTCGACAAAACACACGTCTCGCGTAAGATATCCCAAGCACCCGCTCAGCAGTCCGCTGCGATCGAGGGTGCGGACAACTTCTATAAGAGCGACAAAGTGACGATGCAGAAGGTTACGTTCAGAAACCAATACAACATACAGGTTGCTGGGAATCTCTTCATTCCCAAAACCTTAGATCGGAACGCCAAGAATCCGGCGATCGTTGTCGGACACCCAATGGGTGCAGTAAAAGAACAAAGCTCGAATCTTTACGCCCAAAAGCTGGCTGAACAGGGATTCGTCACCTTGTCCCTCGATTTGTCCTTCTGGGGCGAGAGCGAGGGGAAGTCGCGAAACCTCATCGCGCCAGAGATTTATGCCGAGGACTTCAGCGCGGCAGTGGACTTCCTGGGCACCAGGCCATTCGTGGACAGAGACCGGATCGGTGTTCTTGGGATTTGCGGCAGCGGCAGCTTCGTCATCAGCGCCGCCAAGATCGACCCCCGCATCAAGGTCGTCGCGACAGTGAGTATGTACGACATGGGCGCGGCGGCTCGCAATGGGCTTAGGAAGTCGGTGACCGCCGAGCAAAGGAAGCAGATGATCGCTGCTGCTGCGGAGCAGCGTTACGTGGAGTTCACGAGCGGTGAGACCGCCTACGTGGGTGGAACGACGAACGAACTGACGGCGAGTACCGACCCGGTTCAGCGCGAGTTCTTCGACTTCTACCGGACTCCCCGGGGTGAGTTCACACCGAAAGGCTCGTCTCCGGATCGGACGACAAAGCCGACGCTGACCAGCGTCGTGCGGTTCATGAACTATTACCCGCTTGAAAGGATCGAGGAGATCGATCGTCCGCTGCTCTTCGTCACCGGCACCGAGGCTCACTCTAGGGAGTTCAGCGAGGATGCCTACAACCGCGCTGTCGAGCCGAAGGAGATCGTCCGGGTTCCGAATGCGGGACACGTCGATTTGTACGACCGGGTGAACCTGATCCCCTTTGACAAGCTCACATCCTTTTTCACCCAACACCTGAAATAGGGTAAACCAAAAAACAAGGTAAAAAATCCCATGAACAACCAGAACTTTACAGGCAAAGTGGCCTTCGTCACCGGAGCAGCAAATGGCATCGGTAGAGCTACAGCGCTGGCGTTTGCACGCGAAGGCGCTAACGTGGTGGTCGCTGACATTTCAGAACAGGGCAATCAAGAAACGGCCCGCATGATCGAAGAACTCGGTGGACGGGCGATCGCCGTTAAGTGTAACGTAACGCAAGCCGAGGACGTGAAGGCAGCTTTGGACAAGACCATCGAAACCTTCGGACGGCTGGACTTTGCTTTTAATAACGCTGGTGTGGAACAGAAGAATGCAGCAACAGCAGAAATTGAAGAGGAAGAGTGGGATCGGATCGTAGACATCAACCTGCGCGGTGTTTTTCTGTGCATGAAGTATGAAATCCCGCTGTTACTCAAGCAAGGCCGTGGCGCGATCGTAAATACCTCTTCAGGTGCTGGGGTCAAAGGCTTCAAAGCTGGAGCTGCTTACGTAGCTGCGAAGCACGGCGTGGTCGGACTGACCAAGGCAGCAGCTCTCGACTACGCCGCGCAGAACATTCGCATCAATGCTGTATGCCCCGGAATCATCGACACCCCGATGATGGATCGCTTCAGCGGCGGTACTCCCGAAGGACGAGAACGAGTGATCTCGCAGGAACCAATTGGCAGGATGGGCCAACCCGAAGAGATCGCCAATGCTGTCGTCTGGCTGTGTTCGGATGCAGCCTCCTTCGCCGTCGGGCACGCCCTGGTCGTTGATGGCGGTCAAACGGTGTAGTTGATGTTCGTCGCCAACACGATCGAACCCTAAACGCACGACAAAAAAGCATTGTCGCCACCTTTACCGCCAACGGCGATGGCTCCTATCGCTACTCAGGAGGTACTCGACGGCAAACCCTTGGACTGGCTGGAAAAAGTCAGGGACGAACAATACCAGGACAGATTCAAGACCGAGTAGAAGTAAACCAGCTTATCTTCCAGATTGGAGCATCAATATTATGTACAACGCCAAAGCTTACTCCGCAGTCAGTGCGACCGCACCGCTAGCCTCCGACACGATCGCACGGCGCGATCTAACCGAACACGACGTACAGATCGAAATCCTCTTCTGCGGCATCTGCCATTCCGATCTTCACATGGTGCGAAACGAGTGGGGCGGCGGCACGGTCTACCCGATCGTTCCCGGTCATGAGATGGTGGGACGTATCACCCAGGTTGGCTCGGCAGTGACGAAGTACAAGCCTGGCGATCTGGCAGGAGTCGGCTGCATGGTTGATTCGGATGGAACCTGTCCCAATTGCAAAACTGGACTTGAACAGTTCTGCCCGAACCTGACCCTCACCTACAACTCCCCGGACAAGCACCTTGGAGGTGTCACCTATGGTGGTTACTCCGATAGCATCGTCGTCGATGAACGCTTCGTTCTGCGCGTTCCCACCAACCTCGATCTCCCTGGAGTCGCGCCACTCCTGTGCGCCGGAATCACAACCTACTCGCCCCTGCGCCACTGGGGTGTCACCAAGGGCAAGAAGGTCGGCGTGGTTGGTATCGGCGGGCTAGGCCACATGGGTGTGAAGTTCGCCCGTGCATTCGGAGCCCACGTCGTCGTTTTCACCACCTCGCCCAACAAAAAGGAAGACGCACTGCGCCTGGGTGCTGACGAAGTGGTCGTCTCCCGCAATGCCGACGAAATGCAAAAGCACGCTGGCAGCTTCGATTTCATTCTCGATACTGTCTCCGCCAATCACGACATCAACGCCTATCTCAACCTGCTTCGCCTCGACGGCAACATCACCCTTGTCGGCGCACCTGAGAAGCCCCTGGAGGTCGCGGCATTCAGCCTGATCATGGCCCGCCGCAGTCTCTCGGGCTCTAACATCGGCGGCATCGCTGAAACCCAGGAGATGCTCGACTTCTGCGGCGAACATAACATCGTTGCCGATGTTGAAGTCATCCCTATCCAAAAAGTCAATGAAGCCTACGAAAGACTGCTTAAGTCCGATGTGAAATACCGCTTCTGTATCGATATGGCATCCCTTAAATCTGAATAACCGAGGCAGCCCCTAGAAGGAGTAACGATGCAGAAGCATGAACTTGGCAACAGCAACCGCTACTTGCAGAGGAGGTGAGTGTGGATACCAACCGTTTGGAGGCATTCAGCGACGGCGTGTTCGCGATCGCAATCACCCTGCTAGTGCTCGAAATCAAAGTGCCACCACCGAGCACAGCGCTCGGGGCAGAACTCCTCAATCTCTGGCCGTCTTACCTTGCCTACGTGGTGAGCTTCCTGGTGATCGGCGCAATCTGGATCAACCACCACGCCATGTTCAAACACATCGTCCGCGTGGACGGAATGCTGTTGCTGCTTAACGTCCTCCACCTGATGCTCATTGCATTCCTGCCGTTCCCAACGGCCGTGCTCGCCGAAGCGTTTCACCGGGGAACGGACGGTGCGATTCGTTGAAGCGTAAATCACGGTAATCAGTCCGTACATAGCGCTTCCAGCCACAAGGCTGAACTCTCGG
>NZ_JAUBRB010000091.1:0-17446 GCF_036701585.1 Microcoleus sp. POL10_C6
TTAGGTCTTCCGCATTCGCCAGCAGTTTTATATTAGGAAATCCAGTTAAATCTTGACTGCCTCCTTCACCATCCAAATTCGGTGGAGTATTCGGTGAAACAAATTTAGCTTGAATGATCGTCGGTTCACTGGTATCGGTTGGAGTCGTATCAACTTGAGATAAATTGCTGGTCATTCTAGCTTTAAACCCTGTATTAAAATTCAGATTTTGAGCAGAAACGATCGGCAGTGATTGTTCTGGTGCGTTTGTTGGAGGTGAACCTAAAGCAATAAACGGTAAATTCTTAGCTTGAGATGGCTGTGTATCGGTTAAACCTGTTAATCTTTCGGATGCGTTTATAGGCAAGTTTGTCGGCAAGCTTGCGGGGGAACTTGGCGAAGCAAACTTCGCTTGAACGACAAACGGTTGATTACTCGATCGACCTTCTCCAGATTGACTTGCTCTAGATTCACCACTGACTAAGGGTTGTGAATTGCTTTCTAAATTTGTTGAAATAGAATTCGCTAAAACACGCTGAGCTTGAGCGTAAACAATCGGAACTGGCTCAACTTTTGAGTTGGTTGTAGCATATCCTCGATCGGCGATCGCCAGCATCGGTAAGCGATTCGCAAAACGTTGCGATCTCCGCACAATTGACTGAGCCATTTTACGGCTAATCACACCAGGTTGTATCAGAGGACGAACAAGCCGCTCTATTAATTTGGAGTTTAAGCTCTCTTGCCAATTCGGATGACTAGCCATAGGGATGTACGCTCTAAAACTTGCGAAGACTTGTGCTTTTCATTAAACAACCGTTCTGGCAAGTGCAGCAGCTTGAGCCGCGAGCGGTTTACTAATCCCTCGATGCACCAATTCAATACGCTCAACAGCCACTTGACTATCGCTACTCGCATTAAATTGCGGCCCTACCCACTTGACGGGATACGCATCTTTGAAATTCCACCAAGTAATCGGTAAACGCTTGCGATCGAGGAGCATAATCGTCCCATTCAACTGCACGATAACACCTTGTGTTGCCGACCAATACCAATTCCACAACGTATCGATCGCTGTTAATCCCCGTGTTAAAACGAGGTTTGGATAAACCGTTGTCGTTGGGAATTTGTGAACGTAATTATTCATTCCCCCTTCCTGATATTCTTCCAATCGAATCTCGCTATCCAATCCTGTCACTTCCATAAATCCTCCCGTCAGCAATCCTTCGATTTCAACTAAGAAGTTATAGCTAACATAAGGATCGTTCCGATTACTCAATTGTTGGGAACCTGCGGCCAATGCGGCATTCATTCCTAGATTTATAGGCATAATTTAACCTGGTTAAGATTAGTAATAACGGGTTGGAGTTGAGGAATTCGATTGATCGTTTAACTGCCGATTAATTCTAGCAATTTCCTTCACCCACTGTTGTCGCTCCCAATGCTCCATTGCCATCACTTGCGGATGTGACCAATGAAAGTGATAGGCAATGTATGCTACCTCCTCCAACAAGCGATCGGAGGGGTAGCACGTTACTCCCCCATCGGGACAGTTTCCACTTCAAAATCACCCTGACAGTGGGGACAAGTGACCTGAAAACGGCTGTTTCCATTTTGGTTAATCCGCTGGTAGAAGTCTTGTAAATAGACCAAATCGGCGGAAAATATACCCTCAATAGTTTTCGGATTAATGTGTTGTAAAGTTCCCAGCTTGGTAATCACCCGCGACAACAAAATAATTACTAAATAACCGGGATTTGCCTGTACCCTGGGGTCGCGCAGCGGTAAAATCTCATCGTAAGCTGTCGCCAGCCGCATCATCCCCTCTTGGTGAATGCTGCCGTCCGAATCGATGTAGCCTTGAGGCAATATAAACGGAAATTCAGTTTGTTGAATCATGGGAAAAGTAACAATTGCAAATCAAAAATGAAAACAGGTCACGACCATTTACCGACGCTGATGCCTTCGTGAGCGAGTTCTAGCGTTTCGATCGCCAGTTCCTCAGACGTTGCATTTAAGTCCGCACCCGACCAAGTAACAGGCCAGCAACTCGTTAGATTCCAGCGAATTTTTTCCGTTCCGGTATGGTCTAACAAAACAATGGAAATTTCGCGACGTTCGGCATTACCTTTCATCAAGTTTTCCCGCCATTTCCAGAGCTCGCTGTTGCTAGTAATTCCCCGCTTCAACGTCACATTTCCGTAGTTGACCAAGCCTGGAATTTTGCGCTTCGTTGGCGGATCAGTTCCCTCGCGATATTCTGTCGCCGTTTGGCTGGCATTCAATCCCATACATTCCCGAAACCCAGCATGAATAATCCCATTCCATTCGACATAGAATTGATAGCTGGCATAGGGGTCAGGTTGATGTGGAGGCTTAACTGGTGGCATAATAAAATGTCCTAATTATGGATAGAGTAGAAAAAAGACCAGAAAGAAATTAAACAATTATCAACGATCGACTATTCACTATTTACTGTTAATCCGCTGCTTCCATGTACGAGACGAATGATAATAAACTCGCTCGGAACGGTAGGTGCTAAGCCAATTTCTGTCACCACCTTTCCCGAATCTCGGACTTCGGGCGGATTGGTTTGTGCATCGCATTTCACATAAAATGCCTCCTGTAGAGTACGACCTTTGAGCGCGCCTTGTTGAAATAAAGACTCGAAGTAAGCGTTTAATTCTCGGCCGATCCGAATCCATAATCTGAAGTCATTCGGCTCGAAGGCGACATCAGTGAGATAGAACTGCACCCAGCGATGGACGGTCAAAAATAATCGCCGCACGCTGATGTACTGCCAATCTGGGTGTTGACTTAGGGTGGACGCGCCCCAAATCCTGATTCCCCGACCCCTGAAAGCTTGCAGATGGTTCGTACCGGGTAAGGGGGTTGGAGATGCGATTTCGATCCGGCTGGGTTCTAAGTCGAGAATTCCTTCTAGGGGGTAATTAGCAGGCGATCGCCGCACGCCACCTGCCCGATCGCTTTTAGCGTAAATTCCCGCAACATGACCGCAAGGCGGAACGAGTTCGGTTGAAGCACCGGACTGCTGACTCCCCGAAAGTGCCTCCACTCTCAGCCAAGGTGCATAGGCGGCTGCATTGACAGGTTCGACATTGGAAAGTCCGACTAATTTTAGGTTCCAACCCCCCATCGCATCCAAAATGGCAAAGCGATCGCCCATTGTGGAGCAATGTTGCAACACTTGTCCAATGGCGGTGATCCGAGTGGATGCTGATAGTTCCTGGCGCATGAGATCGGGAATGCAGAGGAGGTCGATCGTATTGATAGATTCGATCGCCTCCAATCCTTTTTTCAATCCGTTTAAGAATGCCTCATCAAACGAGTTGCGATTGGGGAATGCGAGGGGAACTATGTAGCACAGCCGTCCGCCATTTTCAAAAAAACCGCGCACCGCATACGCCAGATAGTTCGGAGACAAGTCAGAACCAAGACCAAAGCGATCAACAAACTGAGTCCAAAGTGCGATCGGTTCGGGGTTATTTCCGTCCGCAAAAACGTTCCCCACCAACCCTAAAAAAGCCGGGACACCTGTTAGGAATTCAGGAGCTTGTATCGGGACTTGTTGCTCTAAATAAACACCGGGTATGCGATCGCTCATTTGCATTGTTCGCCTTTGGTAATGAGTGATTAATAATTAGCCTATTTCCCACTATCCTTCCATTGACTGATGCGGAAGATGACAAATTCTGCTGGTTTCACTACCGCAACACCGATAATAGTTACCACTTGTCCCAAATCGCGCAACTCCGGTGGGTTGGTTTCTTCATCGCACTTGACGAAAAAAGCTTGTTCCGGTGCGTTCCCGAATAAAGCTCCCCTACGCCACACCGTGGTTAGAAAAGCGGTCAAGTTGCGGCTAATTCGCGCCCAAAGTTCGGGAGAATTCGGCTCGAAAACTGTCCACTGCGTTCCTTCGTCGATCGACTCGCGTAGATAGTTAAACAAGCGACGGATGTTGATATATGTGAATTCTTTGTTATCTTCACCCCCCAATGTCCGCGCACCCCACACCCTGATATTACCATTGAGGTTGCGGATGCAGTTAATTCCTTTCGGGTTCAGTCCGTCTTGCTTACTTTTACTGATGCTATATTTCAGCCCAGTTGCACCAAAAACGACTTCGTTTGCGGGTGCTTTGTGAACGCCTCGCTGCGTGTCTACGCGAGCGTAAACTCCAGCCATATGACCGCTGGGAGGCACGTATTTTGGCGCTTTGGTAGCGGGGTCAACCACTTGAATCCAAGGGAAATAAAGCGCGGCATAATCTGAGTTGTCAGGTAGATTTTTTTTTGCATCTTCATAACTCAAACTACCCAAATTGATTTCCTCTGAACTATCTAAAATTGCAAATCTATCGCCCATTGTTTTACAATGTTCGCAGATGTTTTGGAGGAAATTTTTGTCTGTAATTCCCGGTGCGGCAACAATCGCAATTTCATCTATCGCCTCAAATTTTTCGAGTGCTGTGGCGATCTCATCAACCTGCACGACATAGCAGCGCGTTCCACCATTGCTGAAGAAACCGTAAACAGCATGAGCTAAATTACTTTGATTTACATCGCTGGAAAAGTCGCCAAAAAACTTCTTAAATTCTGTGAAGTTGGTACATAATTTTACCTCACCGACTTCCGCCCGATCGGATGTCGTTGATGTTGCTGATGTGGCAGCGCGAGTGGTGCTACCGGAACTGGTAGAAACGATACCGACTCCCGCCTGTACGGGTACCGCTGATGACGGTGATGTCGCAGCGGGAGGAATGGTGCTACCGGAACTGGTAGAAACGATCCGACCAATAAATCCAGCGGTACTCGTACCTACCCCCGCAATGGGAGCGCTGCCTGATGGAACTTCTTCAACATAGACACCGGGAGAATCATATGCCATTCTATTGACTCCTGAGATAACTTTTTTAGAAAATATTTTAGTTCTTGGCTACTCTTGTCCCCCAGTTAGTAGGACCATGCCAAGACATTCTGCCCTTTTGGCGCCGGGGGGAGCGAAGCGCCAATCTTCACAATAAAGCCTGATACTACGTTTGACATTAAGTTGACACCAATGGTCATCTCCAAACAACCTAAAGTCTTGACAACTACAACCTAGCTTGTGTTATTTTTCGGTACGAGTGTACCATTTTGTTTGGTTAATTTAATTTTTTTATCTTCTAACACTTCTCCCAAACTAAACTGCAAATCTTCTATTATTTCTCGATATCCTTTAGCCGAGAAAACAACTTTTACTTGACGCTGATCTCCTTCTGTTTTTGGCGCTTCTAAACCAATTAGCTGATAGTTTCCTTGAGCGTCGGTGGTAGTAGATTCACCACTTCCTAGAATTTTGACATTGACTCGCGCGATCGCCACGTCCTGCAAGTCGGTCACTTTCCCCCGAATTCCCGAGGGGGACAATGTGAGATTTGCCAATGAAAACTTAGGTGAATTTGGGATATCTTCCGGGGGAGGTGGAAGAGTTACAGTAGTTTTGGCCTGTTTGTAGCGCGTCGCAGCACCCGGAAGGGAAGCTGTTAAAGTATATTCACCGGGAGGTAAATCGATAAAATAGAAGAAACCATCAGGGGCAGTTGTGGTCCGATCGCAGCGTTTCAATAAAGTTTCCCACTCAGAACCATACTGTAATGCTTGGAGCGATCGCTTGGTTTTAAATTTCTCAGGCATTGCCGTAATTTCGACGATCGCATTGCCAATAGTCAGACCAGTTTCTTTATCGCTGACTTGTCCAGCGATCGCAACTTGATGACGAACTATATCCAATTTACGCGATGATGTATTGGTCACTGTTTCCCCTAAATTGGCTCTAGCTGAATTTGCTTATCTCTAACAAGAGGTACAGTTGCGACATTTTCACCGACAGTTACAGGAATAGTAACGGTGTAGTTGAGGGTTGCTTTGGGCTTACCTCCCATAGCTTGCCAAAACTCGCCGAAGTTTTGTAACTTCGCCTGTCCCAAGACTGAAGTTTTTAAAGGCAGATCACTACCTGCCAATCTTCCCCGCAATACAGTTGAGGGTAATCTCGGATAGCTCATTAATACCTGCATCACTTCACCTAGAATCCGGTGTTCTGTTGCGAAATCTTTAGAGTCAGTTGTCCAGCAGGTGATTAAATATGAACAATCGATTCGTACCAAAGGAGGCTCTCGCGTTGCTGTTCCATCGTTTTTCCGAGTCACAGACCAACTGCCACTGCGGAGTTCTTGGTTTTCTCGAATATCGTAAAGAAACAAATTAAGCGCCGGAGGCGTAACTATAGATTCTATAGGCGTCACAAAAGTGATTGCGATCGGCGTTGTAGAAACACTATCTCCAAATAGATTAGGCAGTTCAGCTTTTAGAAATTCTTCAATCGTCAGATCTAGATCATAAAGCATTTTTAACGCCTATTACCTATTTATGAATTAGCGTGAAATACCCAAACTAAACGGAGTACCGTTATAGTTCGGGCTTCGTGTCTCATCTGCCATTGCTCAGTTGGAAATACCCGTTACCGAGTATTCGTTACTGAAGACGATCGGAGTCTTACACAGCATAAGAAAGCTTTGCAGCCTTTATCCCTTCGTAGGGAACCCACGCAGAAGCCCTGTTTTCCAAGGCAAAATTTTTGTTCGTGCAACAAACATGGCTTATTTTTTACAGCAGGGCGTTACCTTACCAACCAGCGGTCTGTTCTTTCCCCCTTTATCTCGCAGTTATCCGAGGTCAAGCATATTACTGCTACTGTGACCTATTGTTTGCAGTCGAGTGGGTGGGTCGCAACCACTTATATCTTACACGTTTCTGTTAGAAAATCGGGGAATTGTCGATCTTTTTCACAGACCTTGCTCGGCGTAAGTCCCGCGCTAAACGGAGTACCTTTATAGCGTGGGACTTACGCCGATTGAGTTAAACATATCAAATGAGCTACTGCTTATTAGAAAAAATAGTTTACTCAGTTTACATTATTAATTTCATGATTCCATACAATTTAAACCATTCTTACCATACTCAAAGACAAACTAAACATTTCTTATCTAAGCTTAAAAAATGTAAATTATTATTTATAATTCTTAACACCTATATTCTGAATTTATGTGATGTTGTTTTTTGGGTAGGTATTTCAACGTTTGCTAGCGGTTTGAGGTAGGTAGTCGAAGGCTTCATTCATGATGGGTTTGCCCATCTTTTGATATTCGCGGCAGATCGCCTGTTCAATATGGGAAATGTTTACTTTGGTTCCTTCGTTGGCAGCCAGGAATGCAGCCGCTAGGGCAATGTTACGAATGTTTCCCCCAGTTACATCAAACTGTTTAGCTAAAACACTCCAATTGATTTCTGAGTCAAGGGGCAGAGAATGGGGCCAGATGTTTTGCCAAATTCGGGCTCGTTCTTGAATCGATGGTAAGGGAAAGTCCACAATGAACCGTAAGCGCCGGATAAAGGCCTCATCTAGATTGCTTTTCAGGTTCGTGGTAAGAATGGCTAAACCTTCATAGGCTTCCATTTGCTGCAATAAGTAACCCACTTCAATGTTGGCGTAGCGATCGTGGGAGTCTTTAATCTCAGTGCGTTTACCAAATAGAGAATCGGCTTCGTCGAATAAAAGGATGGCGTTTGCGCTTGCCGCAGCAGTGAAAATCTGGCTGAGGTTTTTCTCAGTTTCGCCAATGTATTTACTCACAACTTGGGACAAATCAATGCGGTAGAGGTCTAGCTGGAGCGACTTAGCAATGACTTCTGCCGCCATCGTTTTGCCGGTTCCAGAAGAACCAGCAAACAGGGCGTTGACTCCTTTGCCCAAGGATAGTTTGCGATCGAATCCCCAGGTTTCAAATACAGTATGTCGATGTTGCAGATGGATGCAGATTTCCTGAAGCTGTTCAGACTGCACCGCTGGCAACGCTATATCTGACCAATCATACCGGGGCTGGATCGGCTGGGTCAGCCTGTTGAGATGATGCCCTGATTGATTTCGAGCAGACTGAAACAATGCAGCTTCGATCGAGGCTGATTCTAGCCCGTAGGCTAACTTGTTTTGAGTCGTGGCGATCGCATCTTGAATTTGGGTAGACGTGAGGCGAAATCGATCGGCTAAGTCAGCAATGGTGGATGGTTCGACAGCTAGCCCCGCTGCGGCTAAATGAGCTTTCCAGCAGGTACAGCGATCGCTAAAATTAGGCGCAGCAAGGGGAATCGTCACCATGCCTAAACTGCGATCGCCAGGAGGCTGCCAGGGTTGACGACCGGCAACAACGATCGGGGTATTGGTTTCTGCCAGCAGGTTAATTAAAAGCGAATATAAATGGCTGGTGGTGTCTTGATGCAGGCTATCAACTGGGTGCAGATAAAGGACTGTATTTTGCAACCAGGCATCTCGCCCCAGTCGCCGGAGTCGTTGTCGGAATTGTTCCGGTTGCTGCAATAAGACCTTTAAATCGACGGTTAGTAAGGGGCAGTTCAGTTGCTGGGCAAGCTCTTGAGCAAACTGTTGGGTTGTAACGGCATCGGTACTTTGCAGATACAGCCGGAGGGGGTGAGTGGGAGAAGAGCTTTGGGCGATCGCACGGATCTGCTGCACCAGTGAGGCAGGGAGGTTTGTTTGTTCTGGCGGCATTGTTGCCAGGATGAGTGAGCAACTGGGGCTGAGGTCGGCATCTAATCTCGTTTCATTCAGGAGATAACGTGCGATCGCCGGATCGAGACTGATCTCTTGCGCCAGTAGGGATGAATGATTGGTGGGCTGGGGCGGAGAGAGGTGCAGCAGATCGTGATGCAGCAACGGGGATGTGGGAGCAAAGTGCGATCGGCGTTGTAGTTTCTCCCCTGCATCGGTGCACAGTAAATTCAAAACCAGGTTAACGTTGGGACGAACGCTGCGCCCATCTTGCAGTAAGTAGGCGTAGATTTGCTCATAGCGGCGATCGAGTTCTGGGGCTAGAGCAATCAGAATCACATCTAAGTCAAAGGCAGACAAGCCAAATTGCTGTTGCAGCAGCCCTAACCGGGAAGCAGGCTGGATTTGACTCGATGGCATTTCAGTGGATTGGGCGGGGCTGTAGCGAGGATAGCCAGGAGGAAGGGCAAGTTCGGTCTGGCGGAGACTGCCTGGATTTTGAAGTGTTGCTGCTTTTTCCCCGCTGCTATGCAGCGTTTCTGCCAACTCTAGGCTGCGGTCTAGCAGACCATCGAGCAAATAGAGAGCCGGCAACAACTCGTCTAGAGGCGACTTAGAGAGAGATGGCATAATCCGAGTTATGGTGAAGGAGTTTGCAGGCTAGATCAAAACATTCGTTTCATCCTGACACGGTTTGGTTTCATCTTGCATATAGCAATGGCTGCTCTTGATGAAACATCTTGGGTATCGCTAGTTCAGGTGTTGATGATAAACGAATGACTTCAGTAAGAGGTTCTGATTATGGGAAAGCCGATCGCTCTTGAAGGAAACGTGATTGCCGTACCAGGTGCAATGCCCTACTCACCCGCACAGACTGGAGCCTGGACGGCACTGCCAGTACAGGTGAAGGCATACCCCAAGCTGAAGGTGGGGGGGCAATCTGTGATTTATGAAGCGGAATGCAAGTTTATGTTTACGGGGGTTCAGACGACCCCTTCTGGACCCGTGACGGTAACGGGGCAGGAAACGGTGAAGCTGACGGCAAAGAGTACCAAGTTGCAAAAAAAGGTACTGGTGCAGGGGGATATGATGCAAAGTCCCTATGGCAACCAGTTGAAAATTGTAACAACGAGCAAAGTAAAAACGGCGTAGAAGTGTAGCGAATCTTCGTTTTTGCTGGGGGCATCGAGCGTACGACTAGGGAGATTGCCGTCATGGGGCGGGGCAGATTTTAGTAACTTTTATCGAGGGCAGTAATAATGGGAATTTTGCACCATAGCCGGGGAAAGGACCACGCAGTTGCGAGAACGCTGGGAGGATCGATTTCTGCTTCGCGGGTGACAAAACAACCGGAAGACAGTGCTGCAATTGAGCCGATTCATGACATCTCTCGACGACCGCAATTTTCGGGGTTGTCGGGAGAGTTAGGGGTAGCATCGTCGCTGTTTCCAATTCAGGCAAAGCTGACGATCGGGCAACCGAATGACCGATATGAACAGGAAGCCGATCGGGTAGCATCCGAGGTGGTACAACAAATCAATGCCCCCGCTTCAGTCCAGTCATCTCAAGGGCAGTCTGTACAGCGAACCGAAGCCCCGGAAGAGGAAGAAATTCAGGCAAAACCGGAGAATAGCTCACTACAACGAATGGAAGCGATCGCAGGTGGGGAAGCTTCAACAGATTTGGACACCGCGATTAACAGAGCCAGGGGAAGTGGACAGCCATTAGAGGCAGGACTGCAACGGTCAATGGGGCAGGCGATGGGAGCAGATTTTCGAGGGGTCAAGGTGCATACGGATGCTCTTTCGGATCAGTTGAACAGAAGGATAAATGCGTTGGCGTTTACGACGGGGCATGATATGTTTTTTCGGCAGGGGGCGTATGCTCCGTCGAGTCGGAACGGGCAGGAGTTGTTGGCGCATGAGTTGAGTCATGTAGTGCAGCAGAATGGAATAGCGGTGTCGCGAGCACAAACAACGCAGAAGAATCTACCGCAACACCCCGCAATCGAAACAAAAGAGGGTAGAGTGCCTGGGGAAGTTGTGCAAAGAACAATATGGGAGCATGATGGAAAGACATGGAAGCAAGGGAAGACAGCGCCTGGAGATACAGATAAATATCCGAAACCAGATAGCAACCGATTTATCCCGGTAGGTTCAGGTAAATGTACGTATGATCAGAATAGGGGCATTTACACCGACCCTGACTTGGAGTTTGCGGTCGGCGTGATAGGAAAATCACGAGGCAAAAAAAAGTATAACTATCGGCGCTCAAGGACAACGTACGGCTATAGTACGAACACAAGCAACCAAGGGCCGCATACTGTAGCGCACATCACCAAAGGAACGATCATGGGGGTGGGAGAGGCAGTAGGAAGAGACCCACAGAAGCTGATAGGCTCATCGGCCCTACCGAGACCGAGGCAAATGAACCATATGTATAGAGAAAGAGCGCGGCAGACGAAGGGGAAAAATTGGCTCAA
Source organism: Microcoleus sp. POL10_C6 (assembly GCF_036701585.1). Taxonomy (NCBI): domain Bacteria; kingdom Bacillati; phylum Cyanobacteriota; class Cyanophyceae; order Oscillatoriales; family Microcoleaceae; genus Microcoleus; species Microcoleus sp. POL10_C6. The sequence continues at coordinate 11,090 of NZ_JAUBRB010000091.1, forward strand.
TACGCGAAGAGAAAGGACGAATTATTTGAGGCAAGTCACAAAACTGTGGAAGGGGCTCCATAAACCAGGCCCCTTATCAGGAAAGTTGAAAGAGTTGCACAAATATATGGAACTAAATCCTGGAAGTGTGTATGGAGTAGGCAAAGTGATCACGCGAGCAATGATCGCAGGAAAAGGAGAAACAAGGAAGAAAGCAGCGGATGACGTGATCGAGCTGGTGCGAACTACAGGAGGTGGGGGAAAACGGCAAAAATTATCGACAATAGATCTGAGTGGAGCGAGTCCGCTCGAGGCGTCCGATGCGAACCGGATGCTCGAAGCGTTAATCCTGTGGCTGCAATCCGGCTCTGGAGGCGAAGACTCAGGAGATAGCTCATCAGATTCAGAAATGTCAGATTTGGACGACGAGGTGTAGCGAAAGAGGGGGAAATGAACGCGAGCACTGGAAAGGTCAGGCGAATCCCTGAGTCTATGTGGGAAGCGTAGGCGACACCCACCAACACCAACGATACACGTGTTGTAGCCCCTCGATATAACGGAAGCAAATGCAGCAGCATTGCCCCCCTTCCCAATCGACAACAACTAAGCCCCAACCGCAAACCAACTCCACTCCTCACCCACCGCCTGAATCGCCTTCCGTAGCTTCCACCGCGTTGGTGCAAGGACAACCCAATCATCCATAAAACGGACGTAAAACCAGCCCAACTCCGCCATCCGGTCATCCAACGGCTTCAAATACAGCGCCCCCATCAAGGGCGACAACGGACACCCCAAGGAGATCCCCTGGGTAATATCGATGAACTTGCTCCCATCATTGACATACCGCCGTAAATAGCCCCGTAGCAACGCCAAAACCGCCTCATTTTGCACATAACGCCCCACAATTCCCATAAGTATCTGATGATTAATACTGGCATAGTAGCCCTTAACATCAGTGCTAAAAACAAACGGGTGATCTGCCACATTTGCCGCCACCTCTGGCACCGCCGCCTTCATCCCCCCACTACCCGCCAAATGAAAACACCGCAGAGACAGATGAGGTTTGAGGTGTGCCGATAAAACAATCGCCATCGCCTTCAACACCAGCGCATCCAACGCCGACCAAACCTCGATTTTCTGCCCCTGACCCCAAATCGCTCGTAATTCGCGAAACTGATAGCGTCCCGACTGTAATAGAGCCATTAGCTGCGGTTTTTTCTCCTCCCACCAGCGCCGCACCTGCCACACATCTGAGTTGAAGTGATAGTGCGATCGCTTCTCGCATAGCCAAGCATACGCCTGATCGATGACGACATCCGAGGCGATGAGTTTGAGTAAAGTGCGATCGATCATCCGTAATTTGGTTTCCTTCTGCTTCCCAACACATAAAAGTGTTTCAGATTGTATGGGCCTCTGATTGAAATTGCGATCGCAGTTTTCAATAATTTGGGTAAGAAAGTGCGATCTCAGTCTTGCGAGATTGGTCTAAAAAAGTGCAATCGCTCACCTGTAGGTTAAGTTGACACCGGAAACCCAACAGCAAATTAGTTGTCAGAGGCGATCGTGAGCGATAACCCTATGGACAACACCTTGTCATCTCAACAATAAAGGTGGGCGATCGTTTGGGGGAAAAGTGATTGTTGGGAAGGGGCGAATGTGGGAGGAACGATGCTGGCAATAGGTGAACTTAATTTATTTGATATACGAGAGAGAGCGATCGCTAGCGTCCAACTGCAAATACTTGCTCCGCAGTCAAATTTAGCTCAGGAAATCATCTTTTCCGGTGTAGGAAAGCATCGAAAGATTGGCGATCGCTCCTTTGACTTGATCCGGTTCACGGCGTTGTCACCCCGTGAAGGGCGTAGGCTGCGTCGAAGATTAGGCGAATTAAACGAGCAGGACTTAAAAGACATCCTAGAAGATATGCTTGCAGAGCGTAGAAATAGCCAGAAAGGTAAAATTTATGACGGTATTCTTAAGAGCAGTTACTTGTCATTCGCAATAGAGTAATGAAGCAGAAATAGCTGAACTATTTGCACAGTTTACTGGTCTTTGAAAGCTCATAAACCAACTTACAAATTCATAATTTGTTTGGCATTCTTGTATAATCTTTCTCCCCAATCTTCAGTAGAGCTACTGGTATGTTTAGTCAGAGCAAAGACCAACCCATATATTTCCCCTTGGAGCTTTTCAAATACACTACGCTGCCATCCACCTTGAGGGAGTAAAGCTTGAGTAAACAGTCTATCCAGAATCTCTTCATGTTGTGCTTTAACATTTTGTGTAGATAGGGAAAAAATCAGTGTAGAAATCGAGAAATTATCAGGTCTACCAAACTCCAGTATCCAGCAAGAACGCAGCCCTGAGCTTTCCAGCTTTACCAGAGCAAACTTTCTAACGCGATCGACTATTTTTGCAAACGGAGTTTCTTTAGCCAACTCTCGCACTTCCCAAGTAACTGAGATATCCCAATGCCTCTCATCAAGAAAGCGGATCGCTTCGGCAAACTCATCGAGCCCATCGTCTGTTGCAATAAAGATATCCATCGGCGAACGAAGGGCAAATTCGGCAGGCGGATTTTGCCCACCTACTCCTGCATCAGCAACATTAACAATTTGGCTTTTCAAAAGCGGTTCCAAGTCTTGATTGTCAACACCATTGGAGACATCAGCAGTTGGCTTTGTAACAGTGATGGAACTTGCCCCCGTTTGAGTAATTTTGAGCTTCTGCTTTTCAATAATCGAGCTTCTCAAACGAGGAAGGTTACGGTCTGGTTTTGAAGTATTAGGAGGGCTTGCTTCAATTTCAATTAATTTTTCCTCAACAGTTTTGGGTTTCCTCTGTCGCTTAGCGGCTGGTTTTGCAACGTACTCTCGCTTTTTGAGTCGAGGATGGGTAAACTCAAGTTCTGAGAAAGGTAGCGATCGCGCAGGTGCAACTTCCAAAATTTGCTGAATCCATAAGATTTGCCCCGTTAGCAGACCTCTGACGTGCCAAGTAGAACTAAAACTTGGTAAATTTGTCATCAGTGGTATCGAAGTATTCCAATTTACCTGTGAGGCTTGGCTGAGGCGATCGCGATACACCCGATCCCATGCAGAGCGAAACGATGAGTCATGCAACAACCGCGCCACACAAAAAGCAAAAGGTTTACTTAAGACTTTTTTAGCTATATCTTGGGAAAAATCTAAAAATATTTTTCTGTCGATAATTTCATTTCGAGTAATTACACGCTCAAAATAGTTGGGTTCCAATAATCCAAACGCTAATGTTTTATTCTGAACCAAAAAAGCTCGAATACACTCTAATACAAGAAGGACAAGCGTAATACCTTTTTGGGTTTGAAACTTGAGGCAATACTCTTCTAGATTACTTTCGCCTTCAAGCAGATAATTAGCAAGCATCGGGATGTCTGCTGCTTCGGATAGGGTAGCCGAGGATGAGTCAGGAATAACGAGTTTAAAGACATCACCCGTTGTCTGATTCCAAATAGGTTGCCCATTTTGAAAAACTTGCCCCAATCGCAGCCAAGATATTAATCCCCAAGGAAAATCCACCTCTCTGTATTCACCTGACTCTTGTTTGAAGACCGCAGTCGTGCGCCATTGCCGATGGGTAGACTCTCGCCAGGGCGATCGTAGCCACCACAGAGTAACAAATTCATCTTCATCAAAGGGCCATTCGCTGAGGCGGACAATCTCTGCCATGTTGGTGCGGGATCTGCTTTAGAACATCCAAAGCTTCATTAATAGCATTTGGTACGGATGGTAGCAATTCTACCTCTGGACGTAGCCCTGCGCGACGAACAAGCTGCCATCTTTGCGGACAAATACCCTCTTGGCGGTAACACTCTACCACCCATTGAATTCGCCGGACTGCAAAGGTTTCTCGTGTTTCAACTAAGTCTGCTAGAATTTTTGCTGTTAAAGGTAGCTTATCAAGATGTTTCTGGATTAGAGCCAATTGACCCAGTTCTCTAGCGATCGCCGCAGTTGTAATCTGCGTTGGTTTTCCTACTTTACTATAAAGATTTGCCGCTACCAGTTTGATTGACTCAGCCAATCCAGTATCTCGACTTTCCCAATCCACACGAGCAGGAGGAGGCGCTTTCTGCTGTATAGCTGGCAGATGGGCTTCCAACCATTCGCGATCGTGCCTTAATAACCAGGTATAAACTCGTTGGAATTGCTTGCGTAAGATATTCCTTCCGGCTTCAGGGTTATTTTTTCTGGCCGTTAGCCATTCTGAGCGATATTTCTCTAAGGTAATTTCTGGAACTGCCTGCTTTTTGCTTTCACTCCCAACTAATTTCCTTTGACTCTGATTAGTTTGCCGCTTACTGTGGCGGGGAAAATCTAGAGATAGTGCCGCAGCATGGAGTTTGACAGTAGTTGGATCGACACCTAGCTGACGAGATATTCCTCGGAGGCTAAAAGTTGGGTCTTGCCAAAGTTCTCTAAGGGTATTCTCCCATATAGAACCAAAAGCTCGGATTTTAGTAATGCGTAATCGATCTTCTTCTGTCCGATCTGGCCCAGTACGGCAATAACTAAATCCACAAGTACAGCAAAAAGTGCCTATTGGTTTACCATGCTCTTGACTGTAGGTTATTTCGCATTCTTCAATTACAGGCTGACGGTAATGGCTAGCAGTCCGATTTAGACATAGCCAAGGCCCTGTACCAAAGGGTTTAAATTGTTTGGGAAGTTTAAAGAATGACTCGGCATTATGATCCAAAAATTGAATTAGTAGCAGGTGGCGTAATGGATGCTGAGAACCTTTTGGCGATCGCACTAAGCGCAACAACCAGCTATGCTCGCTTTCTGTATCAATTTCACACTGAAGTCTTTGTAGTAGCTCATCTGGATAGAAGCGTTTAAACTCTTCTAGCAGCTTACTCACCCTTACCCTACCGCTATAAGTTGCTAAGTCGCGCTCTGCCAGCAACTCTCGGTAACGTTTGAGTAGAATAGTTAATCCTGGCGGCGAAAGATGTTCTTCTAAAAGCCAAGTAGCATTTTGAGCAATCTTTAATAGGATATTGTGATGCGAATATTTTAGAGTATATGACTGAGATTTTGGTAACTTTATTCCTTGCTCTGCTGTAATAAATTCATGACGAGTAGTAGGATTCTGTACCCGAACTTGGCTATCAACTAATCGAACTTGGTGCTGAGGACAAATTTCTACTCCTGGTATTTGATGAAGACGATGCCAGTAGGACTCACTAAATTGCTGTTTATCTTCTTGAACGCATTCAGGACAAAACCTCAACCATTCTGGAGGCTGAACTACACTAGCCATTAATCCAGAACGCATATGAATAGCTGGGCCACGCGAACCTTCCATATCTGCCCAAAGCTGTCGAAATTGTTTGGGATGGAGAAAAGGGGCAAAGAAGGGTAGTAGGGTCTGTTGATTAATTAACCTTTCAACTGTGTAGGGACTTCCAGCAGGTAATGCTGAGGCAAGATTTCTCAGATTGCTAGGAAGATCGACAACTGCGATCGCAGCTTCATCACCAAACAATTCCCGAAGGGTATTCTTCTTATTAGGATACTGAACTCGTTCATGGAAACGAGCGCAAACACTATAAAGTAATTCATCAGGATAAGGATCGGGAAAGCAGCCAATCATTAGCCAACCTCCTCTAGTAAATACTCAGTTGCCGGACGAATCAAACCTGCCTGTTTGAGAGCCTCATAGGCAGTGAGCTTTTGTTTCTCTCCTATCGCCGCAATTGCAGGTAAGCTATCTGCGGCTAAATTTTTCTTATTTCGCGTTTTAGAAGTCTTGGGTGGAGTCTCAACAGTCTTTGTTACTGTTTCAGGTTGAGAAATTGCCTTAGTCGGTGATGATTCTTTAGCACTCGATACCTTTCTTGTTCTAGTCAATGCTTCGAGTTGTTCAGCCTTATTCAGCTTGCTTTGGGCTTCTTGCAAAAACGAATCTAAATTAATGGGATACACATCTTCGACAGTATGCAGTATCCGAGTATCACCTGTTCTCAGGGCTTGCAGGATAGGATTAGCCATCCGCAAACTTTCCTGAGCAGCCAAGCGAATTCCCTGTGCAGTTACAGCTTCTTCTCCAGTGGCGATCGCCCGAACTTGCGCCAGCATATATACTTTAACCGCGAAATCTGTAATCCCTTGAGTAACATCATAAAGAGCATCACTTAATTCTGGTATTAAAGGAGATCGTTGCTGCACGTACTGATATCCCCATAAGCAGTCCAGAAACAACTCCCAAGTTTCGTCATTTTTCATTCTGTCCCAAACAAGATCACCCTGTCCTGTACCGTAGAAGTTCACGGGGTTAGCGTGGCAGAAGAGAAGGAGGAATCCGACAAGAACGAGTACTCAAGACAGATTCAGT